>JAJXDX010000154.1 GCA_021640185.1 Oscillospiraceae bacterium
CAGCTACGCCGAAAACGGCGAGGCAGCCTCCCTGATCCGCATGGAAGAGCCGGAGCAACGCACGGCGAACACCAAGGTGTACCGCTGCGAAAACGGTGCGACCATGGCCGCGATATATGATGATGCCGTCCATTATGAAAAGGACGGGGTATGGTATGAGATCGATAACACCCTGCTGTCGGAAACGCGCGACGGCAGGGTTTATTATACGAACAAGGCAAACAGATTTGCCGTCCACCTGCCGGGCGAATGGAGCACGAATACGCCCGTTATCGTGGAGAAGGACGGGCAGACGCTGACCTGGTCGATGCGGCAAAACGGCGCAGCGCTGATGGCCTCCGTCGTGCCCTAGGCAGAAGGAACGACCGTTCGCCGCCTGTCGTCCGCAAGCACAGACGGCACGCTGACCGCTGCGGCGATCTCCGCCAAAAACGAGCAGACCATGACGCTGCAAAACAAGACTGCGGTGCTCATGTACACGGCCGGTGATGCGGAAAATTCATTGAACACCGCGGGTACAGCTAAGACAGACGGATCTGCCATACAATACATCGTGTCCGGCAGCCGGATCAAAGAAAGCATACTGCTGGAGGCTGTCCCCCAACAGACCACATGGACGTTCGATCTGCAAACGACGCTCACGGCACGTTTGCAGGACGACCGTTCGGTGCTGCTGTGCGACGGCGACGAGCCGGTGCTTTTGATCGAGGCCCCGTATATGTTCGACAGCGCCGGAGAGTATAGCCAATCGGTCGAGGTCGAGCTGACGCAAACGGCGACCGGTCTGCGCTATACCGTTACGCCGGACGCCGCGTGGCTGCGCGACGAGAGCCGCGTTTATCCGGTCACGATCGATCCGACGGTGCAGACGAACTTGAGCGCCGACCAGATCAAAGCGACCGAGGCGTATTCCCGCTACCCGACCCAAAACTACGGCACGGCGCACCTGATGTATGCCGGAACGATGTATCCGAACGACGTGCGGCAGGAGTACCGCGCGTTCGTGCAGCTCCCGATGCCGACGACCCCGGCGGGCGTGCGCCGCCGCGTCGTCGCCGCCAAACTGATCCTGACGAACTATGCCGAATACAATACCCGTGCTAAGCCTGCGCAGGTCGATGTGCATCAGATCACCTCGTCGTGGGGCGAGAACACGCTGACGTGGAACAATATGCCGTCCTACAGCAGTACCGTCAGCGACTACCTGCTCGGCTATCCCGGGGCAGGGACGTGTACCTTCGATATCACGACGCTGGCGGACGGCTGGGTCAACGGTACGATCCCGAACCACGGCGTGGTGCTGATTGGGCACGACCCCAAGCCGATCGTTACGACGAACGGCAACAATATGTGCTGGTATTCGGACAACATCAGCGGGTCATTGCTCGGCTATCGTCCCAAGGCATGGATCAGCTACCGTGACCAGAGCGGCCTTGAGGACTATTGGACGGCGACCTCGATGAGCGTCGGCCGCAGCGCGACGCTGGCGGTCAATCATGCCACCGGCGGCGCGGTCGCGGTGATCCCGGATGCCAGCGTGGACGGCACGCTGTTCCCGGTATCCGTTTCGCACGTGTATAACGCCTCGGCCACGAACGACACGACCTACGGCGGCAAGTGGCGGCTCAATTACGATATGCGCATCGAGGCGACGCCGAACACGCGGCACCCCGACACGACGCTTACCGGCGGATATGTCTATACCGATGGCGACGGCACGGATCACTATTTTTACAAGGACAGTTCGACCGGCAGATATGTCGATGAGGACGGCCTTGGCCTGACGATGGTCATCGACAGCAGCAGCAACGACCGTTATCTCGTCTTTGATAAAAGCAAGACCAAAATGACGTTCAACACGTCCGGCCGACTGATCCGCATCACGGACAGCGTCGGCAACACCAACGAGATCACGCGCGACAGCAGCGGCCGGATCACCACGATCGCTGACGGCGCAGGCTGGGAATACAAATTCACCTATGTCAGCGGCAGATTGCAGTCGCTGATGGATCCCGGCTCGCGCGTCACGACCTACGGCTACGACAGCGCCGGGCAGCTGACCACCGTGACCTATGCGGACGGGCTGAAAACGACGGTAAATTATACGAACGGACAGCTGTCATATCTGGCCAGCGATGCGGATGCATTGGCCGTCACCTACGACACGGCCACGCCGCCGCGCGTATACACGGTGACGCACCGCTCGGCCGCGAACGCCTCCGAAGTCGGAGAAAAGACCTCGTTCGCCTATCGTTATCGTGCCACGACCGTAAGCGACCGGGCGGGCAACTCCTGCACTTATCAGTTCAACCAATATCTGCAAACGGTGTGTGCCGTCGTGCGCGGGGACGGGCAGGCAGACGGCACAGCACAAAGCTGGCGTTACGGAGCCTCGGGCAAAAACAGCACCACGAACACGCGCAACCGGGTGCAGCTTGCCTCGGCCGCGCAGCGCAGCACGGTAAACCAAGCACCGATCGGACGGCTCGACCGCAACGTTTTTGCCGATACGAGCACGGGATATGGCATGATCGCCTCCGCCGGGCAGACCGTGTCTGCGACTTGGGACAGCACGAAGGGACACACCGGCCTTGGCAGCATCAAGGTCAGCCGCACGGCGATCACGGCCTCCTCGGCTTACCTGTATGCCCAGCGGCTCTTCTCGATCTCTACCGCAGGCTGCTATACGGCCTCCGCTTATGCTTCGACGAACGGCGCGGCGCTCGGTTGGTGCGGAGCGAAGCTGATCCTTGAGATCTGGCGGGACGGCAAGTATGTCCGTTCCGTCGGCAGCGGGACGAGCTATACCGATCAGGATGAATGGCAGCGTCTGTCCGCCACGGTCGAATGTCAGGCGGGCGACACGGTCAAGCTGCTGATGGGCACCTATGATACATTCTGCGGCGAGATGTGGTTCGACGACATCCAATTCGAGAAAAATACCGAGGCCGTCAATACGTTCAACCTGCTCGAAAATACCGACTGTGCCATGACCGATAATGGATGGGAGAAAAACGGCGCATGGTATTTTGCCCTGAACAGCGATACCGATAAGCCCTCCTCGGCTGCGCGCGTGGCGCTGATCACCGGGCATTCCTACGAAGACAGCACGCTGTCCCAGACCGTCGCCGTGAAAAACGGCAAAAAAGGCGACGCCTACAGCATGGGCGCGTGGGCAAAGGGAACGGCCATGTCCTCGTCGGCCGATGATATGAGCAACAGCAAAAGCCCGTTTTTCGGCCTGCGGCTGGAGTTTTATCAAGGCGGCACCAAAAAGGGCGAGCAGCTTTTGCCGTTCAACCGCGCATACAGTGGGTGGCAATTCATCTCCGGCGAGGCGGTCGCCCCGGCGGACTATACCTCCGTGCGCTATTCGCTGTGCTATGTGCGCAGCGAAAACGAGATGCGCTTTGCTCTGCCTTACCTGTACAAGGACGATTACGGCCAGTCGTACACCTACGATAAAAACGGCAATGTCGTCAGCGCCGCCGATCAGGCAAAGACGACCACGACCTCGGCCTATCGCAGCGACCTGCTCAACCGTCTGTCCTCGCCCACCGGCAGCGAGCAGATGATGACTTATCTGGCCGACGGTACACGTCGGCTGCACACGGTGCAGACTACCGACGGCCTGCGCACCGAGTACACCTATGACGAGGATAACGGCGACGCCAACGATCACTATCGCGGCAACGTTACCAAGGCCGTGGTGGGCAAGGAAACGTTTGCCACGCAGATCAAAAGCGGTCAGCTCTATTACATCCGCAACGCCTATTCCGGCAACGGGCTGGACAGCGCAGGCAGCGCGGCGGGTAGTAAATTCCATAATTACCAATTCCAGTTCAAACAGAAGAACCAACAATTCTATTTGGAAAAGGTCAGCGGCAGCACCGATCTGTACACGCTGCGGCGAGCAGATACATCGATGTATGCCACCGTGGTGGGCAGTGAACTAAAACTGGCTGCGGATAAGACGGCCACGGCAGCCAAGTTCTATCCACGAAAAAACGCGAACGGCACGTTCACGTTCAAGACTGCAGCTAGCAACGAAGCCCAGTGCATCGAGGGGCAGCCGAACGGCTCGACCTCGGTCGAGAACAGCACGCCGATCAGTACGGCCGATTGCGTGACCGATCGGCTCAGCCAGCAATGGTATCTGATCGAGGTCAAGGAAGACCTGACCTCTTCCGGGCCGTATCTGCAGTCCGAGGCGACCTATACCCCGACGGGCAACCAGCTGAAGACCGTTACGGATGTGAACGGCGGCATCACGCAATACAGCATACAGGAGAACACGGGCTATGTCCGTTCGGTCACTGCACCGGGCGGCGCGAGAACGGCGTACACGCCGGACACGTATTCCTTGCATACCACGGCCATGCACCTGTATAACGCAAATAACAGCGTATTGGCCACGGTCGGTTACACCTATACCGGTGATCGGCTGCAAACGATCGCCGCGCCCGGCACGACATACACATTTGGCTACGATGCTCTGGGACGCAGCAAAACGATCAAGGTCGGCAGCAGAGTATTGGCCAGCTATGACTATCTGCCCTCGGAGCTGCTCGGCACGCTGACCTACGGCAACGGCGCAAAGGTGAGCTACCGGTACGACGGCCTCGGGCGGCAGATCGAGAAGGCGTTCGGCGACGACGGCACACAGGTCTTGCAAACGACCTATAACGACCGTGGGCAGGTCGGCCTGATCCGCGATGGCATCGCCGACACACACACCCGCTACACCTACGATCTTTCCGGGCGCGTGACCGGGATCCAAAAGCTGCGCGGCAAGGCCACGGCCCCCGGCGCGCAGTTAGGCTCGGTCGAATACGTGTACGAAGACGGCACCGCCCGGCTCAAGAGCCAAAAGACCGTGACGCCGTTCGGCGAGGATACGCTGACCTTGACTTACGGGTCATTGGCAAACGGCACAAGCCCGGATCGGGTGGCCTACATCAACGGCTCCCATTTTGGTCAGATCAATTATCTGTATGACGACCTGGGACGGCTCGCCTGCCGTAATCTATGGGATGCGCATCTGTTCACGCAATATACCTATGAGGATATCGGCACCTCCGGCCGCACGACCACGCGCATCAGCAGCGTCACTTCCGGCGGCACGACCCTGAACTACACCTACGATGCCGACGGCCGGATCAAAACGGTGAAAAACGGCGACACACTGGTGGAAAGCTACACCTACGACACGTTCGGCCGCCTGAGCACCGCCTTTGGCCCGTCCGTCATGAGCGCCTACAGCTATGATACCAACGGTAACCTCACACAGAAAAATGAGAAGGGCGTGACCACCACCTACGCCTACACGGACTCCGCGTGGGGCGACCTGTTGACGAATTATAACGGCACGCTGCTGTACTACGATCAGATCGGCAACCCGCTGTACTGGCGCGACGGGATGACGATGGGGTGGCACAACGGGCGGCAGCTGACCTATGTCGGCCGCGTAGGAACGGAGAAGAAAACCACTTATGCCTACGGCGCGGACGGTGTGCGCACGCAAAAGACCGTTGACGGCGTGACGACAGAGTATTATACTGTAGGTGGCAAGCTGCTGGCCG
>JAJXDX010000155.1 GCA_021640185.1 Oscillospiraceae bacterium
GGCGCATTGGCCGGAGGTCATGGTCGAGTACGAGGAGAGCGAAAAGATCCTATTCTCCGCCGATGGGTTCGGCAAATTCGGTGCGCTTGCGCACGACGAGGACTGGGCGTGCGAGGCGCGGCGCTATTATTTCAATATCGTCGGCAAATACGGCGCACCGGTGCAGGCGCTGCTGAAAAAAGCGTCTGCGCTGGATATCCGCACGATCTGCCCTCTGCACGGGCCGGTGCTGACCGGCGATCTTGCGCCGTATCTGGACAAATACCGCCTGTGGAGCAGCTATGCACCGGAGGACGACGGCGTGCTGATCGCCTGCGCGTCCATCCACGGCAACACCCGGCGCGCAGCCGACCATCTGGCCGAGATCCTGCGGGAGAACGGCGCGAAAAAGGTCGTGGTGACGGATCTTGCGCGCGACGATATGGCCGAGGCCGTGGAGGATGCGTTCCGCTACAACCGGCTGGTGCTCGCCTGCGCCTCGTATGACGGCGGGATGTTCCCGCCGATGGAGGACTTTTTGTCCCGTTTGGCGCACAAAGGCTTCCAGCGCCGCCGGGCGGCGCTGCTGGAGAACGGTTCGTGGGCGCCGTGTGCGGCGCGCGCGATGCGCGCTGCGCTGGAGGGGATGAAGCAGATCGAGATCTGCGGCACCGCCGTCACGCTGCGCTCCACCGAAAAGCCGGGGGACGAGCCTGCGCTGCAGCAGCTGGCGGCCGAACTGCTGGCCGACTGACGAAATGACGCATTTGTGACCATACCCGCGTCGATCGTGCATTGCTATTTTCGCCGGATCCTGTTATGCTCAAGGGCAGAATACCGCCGGTCATCCCGGCGCTGGGAGGTCCGAACCATGATCCGTCTAAAACTTCTGCATTCCCTCGTCAAGGTCTTTCCGGAGCAGGAGCCCGTCGGCGAACTGCCGGACGGGATCAGCCTCTTTCGTAACGAGCGGCTGCATTTTCAGCTTGCCGTTTATCTCGATCGGCCAAACCTCGGCGCACAGCCGCTGCAGCTTGCGGTGGAAGGCGCATTGGCGCCTTTCGTCACGGCGGAGCGCGTGGGGCTGGTGCCGTGCGGTTTCCCCGCCTATGACGGCGCGGACGGCTATCTGTTTACCGCGCCGCGGCTGGCGCCGGACGTGCTCTATCCGCTGGAGGACGGCTGCACCGAGATCGTGCCCGGCCGGTACGAGAGCCTGTGGCTGACCGTCGACGGCACGCGCGAACCGTTGCCGGACGGCGAGCATATGCTGCACCTGACCGTGACGGCCGGGGAGGATACCGCCACCGCGGAGGTCGCGGTGTGTGTGCTGCCTGCCGAGCTGCCGCCGCAGCAGCTGCTGTTCACCCAGTGGCTGCACGGCGACGGTATCGCTTGGCAGCACCGTGCGCCGATGTTCTCGGAACGGTTCTGGACGATCTTGGAGGACTATGTCCGCACGGCGGCCCGGCACGGGATCACCCTGCTGTATACGCCGCTGTTCACGCCGCCGCTCGATACCGCCATCGGCGGCGAGCGCGAAACGTGCCAGCTGGTCGACGTGACCCTGACGGCGGACGGCGGATACCGGTTCGGTTTCGACCGCCTTGCCCGCTGGATCGACATGGCACACCGCTGCGGCATCCGTCACTTCGAGCTGTCGCACCTGTTCACGCAGTGGGGCGCGAACGCCGCGCCCAAGGTCGTCGCGCACGATGCTGCGATGGGGGAGATGCGCCGCATCTTCGGCTGGGACACGCCCGCGTGCGGCGGCGAGTACGAGCGTTTCCTCGATGCGTTCCTGCCGCAGTTCGACGCATTTTTGCGCGACGCCGGTGTCAGTGACCAGTGCTTTCTGCACGTGTCGGACGAGCCGGGCGAGGCGCATCTCGCGGCATATTCCGCCGCCGCCGCGATCGTGCGGCGGGGGATGCCCGGCTATCCGATCATGGATGCGATGTCCGAATATGCCATCTATGCCAAAAGCGAGGTCAGCGACCCCGTCGTGGCGATCGACCATATCGAGCCGTTCGTCGCGCAGGACACCGCGCCGCTGTGGGGCTACTACTGCTGCGGGCAGAACCGCGAGGTGCCGAACCGCTTCATCGCCATGCCGCCCGCCCGCGACCGGATCACCGGCACGCTGTGCTGGCAGTACGGTCTGCGCGGTTTTCTGCAATGGGGGTATAACTTCTATAACCTGCATCACTCCACCGCGCCGATCGACCCTTACGCCTGCACCGATGCCGGGTGTGCGTTCCCGTCGGGCGACCCCTTCTCGGTCTATCCCGACCGGCGGCCGGGACACGACGGCTGCCTGCGCTCGCTCCGGCTGGCGGTGTTCGCCGACGGGCTGCAGGATCACCGGGCGCTGTGCCTGCTCTCATCCCTGATCGGACGGGAGGAGACATCGGCGCTGCTGACGCGTCTGACCGGCGGCATGACCATGCGCCGCTACCCGCGCGAGGCACAGGCCGTGCTGTCGCTGCGCCACGCGGTCAACGAGCAGATCATGCTGCACCTTGGCCGATAAGGCCGAATAAACGAACAAGCCCTCCGGACAAACGGCCGGAGGGCTTGCTGTTTATCGTTATTTACAGGGTCTTGGCCAGTTCTTTGAGGTAAGCGGCAAAGTCCGGGCCAAGATCCGGGCGGGAGAGCGCGACTTCGCAGTTGGCCTGCAGGATGCCCAGCTTGTTGCCCATGTCGTAGCGCGTGCCTTCGTAATCGATGCCCATCATGCGTCCGGCGTGGGCCAGCTCGCGCATCGCGTCGGTCAGCTGGATCTCGCCGCCCGCGCCGGGCGCGGTGCGGTCAAGGATGTCGAACACGTCCGGCGTCAGCACGCAGCGCCCAAGGATCGCGAACAGGGAGATGACCTGCTCCGGCTTCGGCTTCTCGATCATGTCGGACACGCGATAGATGTTGTCATGTACCGGCTCGACCGCCAGGGAGCAATAGCGCAGCACCTGCTCCGGCGTGACCTCTTTGATGCCGACCACGGACTGGCCGAACTCCTCGTACACGCGGCAAAGCTGCCCGCAGGCCGAGTTTTTGCCGATGATGACGTCGTCGCCGTACAGCACGGCGAACGGCTCGTTGCCGACGAAGGCGCGCGCGCACGCCACGGCGTGGCCCAGCCCCTTCGTTTCGCGCTGGCGGATATAGTGGATGTTCGCCAAATGCGACAGGCGCTGCACTTCCTCGAGCATATCCGTTTTGCCGGAGGCCGCCAAACGCTCCTCCAGTTCGATGCTGTGATCGAAATGGTCCTCGATGATGCCCTTGCCGCGGTTGGTGATGATCAGGATATCCTCGATCCCGGCGGCCGCCGCCTCCTCGACGATATACTGGATCGCGGGCTTGTCCACGATCGGGAGCATCTCTTTAGGCATGGATTTGGACGCAGGGAGCACGCGCGTGCCCAGTCCCGCGGCCGGGATGACCGCTTTTTTGACTTTGCTCATCTTGGTTTATCCTCCGTTTATCCCATCGTCAGACGGGTTTTTATAACAGCATGGCGATGATCTGCACAAGGAAATACTGGGCGATATAGCCGATGATGGCGATGGCGACGGACGTGCCGCCGAGGAACGCCAGCTCGCCCGCCGAAATGTCCGGTGCCTTTTGCTTGGCGCGGCGGATGCCGTTCGCGCAATGGATGCGGTACAGCCGGTTGCCCAGCACGCCGACGATGATCCTGGCCGCCAAAATGATGAACGAGATCAGCCAAACCGACGCCAAGCACAGCATCTGCACGCGGCTGAGGCTCTCGCCCTCGGACAGGCGCTGGAGCAGGGCATAAAGATCCGCATTGGAGCTGATACCCATGCGGGCGAACGCCACGTTGGAGATGATCAGCTGGATCACCTGCAGAGCGAGCAGAGCGATGCCGCCCGCGAACATCCGCCGGTACAGCATCCAGTACGGACCCAGCAGCAGCGCGGCCCAGTTGAAGCCGCCGCCGCGTCCCTGCGCAAGCTGACGGAACCGGGGGATGTAGTAATCCGTGCGCGATCCGACGAAAGCGGCCAGTTCCGTCGCCCGGTCGCCGTCGATCACCTCGTTCTCGCTGTACGCATACGAGGGGTTGACCGGCGCATAGAAGGGCTTATACTCGTTGCACGGTGCGCCGCCGTTTCCCGCGCCGCTGCTGTGCCAGTCTTTTTCGCCCAGCGGACGGCCGCAGCTTTTGCAGAACTCGGCATATTCCGGGTTGTGTGCGCCGCAGCCGGGGCAGACCTGCTCGGTATCCTCCTCGTCCTCCGGGATGTCGTCCGGCGCGGTCTGCTCGTCCTCGCGTTTCCATTGCTGCGGCGTGCCGTGCAGGCTGTCAAGATGGCAATGCCCCTCCTGCTGCCAGCAGGCGCGGTGATGCGGCAGTCCGCAGGTCGGGCAAACGACGATGTCGTCGTTTGCCGTGAACGGTTTACCGCATACCGGACAACGCAGTCCTTCGTAGAACATGGCGATCACTCCTTGCTATGGTTCGTATTATAGCCGTTTATCGCGCCCGCGGCAATATCCAAAGCCCGAAATTTATAAAAAGTTAATATTTCCGCCCGCTTTTCGTCCGATATCGGCGGATGACACTTGATATTTTTTCCGTCCGACTGTATAATATAAAAATACAACGCGATACGGGAGTGCAGGATATGAGCAGAGCCAGCGAGTTTTTTTCTTCCGTTGCCGGCCGGTCGGTCACGATCTGCGGCATCGGCCACAACAATATCCCGGTGATCCGCCAGTTCCTCGAGGCGGGCGCGCACGTCACGGCGTGCGACCGCCGCACGGCGCAGGAGCTGGGCGAGGTCGCCGACGAACTGCGCCGTGCCGGTGCGGTGCTGTCGCTGGGCGACGGCTACCTTGATCGGCTCGACGGCGACCTGATCTTGCGCACGCCGGGCATGAAGCCGTACCTGCCGCAATTCACACAGGCGCGGGCGCGCGGGCTGCGCGTCACGTCCGAGATGGAGCTGTTCTTCGACCTGTGCGAGGCGCCGATCTACGCCGTGACCGGCTCCGACGGCAAGACCACCACCACCACGATCATCGCCGGGCTGCTGGATGCCGCAGGCGTGCGCACCTTCGTCGGCGGGAACATCGGGCGCGCGCTGCTGCCGTATGTGGAGCAGATCCGCCCGGAGGATGCCGCCGTCGTGGAACTGTCCAGCTTCCAGCTGACGGGGATGCGGCAGTCGCCGCAGGTGGCGGTGGTGACGAACGTCGCGCCCAACCACTTGGACTGGCATACCGATATGCAGGAGTATATCGATGCGAAGAAGAACCTCGTGCTCTGGCAACGGCCGGGCGACCGCGCCGTCCTCAATGCCGATAACGACATCACGCGCGGCTTTGCCGCCGAATGTCCCGGCACGGTGTCGACCTTCTCGCGACGCGGGCGCGTCGAGCGCGGCTGTTTTCTGTCTGCCGATCGGCAGATCGTCTACACCGCCGACGGCAAAGATACCGTCGTCATGCCCGCCGACGAGATCCGGATCCCCGGCGAGCATAATATCGAAAATTATATGGCGGCGATCGATGCCGTGTGGGGCCGCGTGACGACCGCGCAGATCGTCCGATTCGCC
>JAJXDX010000156.1:0-243 GCA_021640185.1 Oscillospiraceae bacterium
TCATGTCCGGATGCTCGATATACAGCGTCACTTTGGCAAACGGGACGGTCACGGTGCGCTCGCGCTGCACCTTCTCGATCCGGTCGGCGCCGATGGCCAGCCGCCCGAAATAGTCATGCCCCGCCGCGACCGTGCGGTCGTATGCCTTGCGCGCACGCGCGCGGATCGTCAGCGGGAAAACGCACCACTCCAAGCCGCCCGCGATGATGGCGGCAAGCGAGCCGAACACGAGCGTCGGCTCCA
>JAJXDX010000156.1:253-5561 GCA_021640185.1 Oscillospiraceae bacterium
CGTGTTCTGCCGCACATAGGTGACCGCCGCGGCGACGAGCAGCATCAGCCCCAGCAGCTCCATGGCGATCGCTGCGATCAGGCGGGCGCGGCTCGCACCGTTCGCCCGGTCGAGCAGCGTGCAGAACGTCACGTATTCTTCGCGCCGCAGGTCGATCGGCAGTTCCGTCAGGATATCCGCCTGTTCGTCCGTCATCGGCGTGTTTCGTTCATCCATAGGCACCCCCCGCCGCCGTGCGGCGGCCGTCCGGTCAAACATCAAGGTTCGACACATACCGGGCGTTCTTTTCGATAAAATCGCGGCGCGGCTCGACCTTGTCGCCCATCAGGATGCTGAACGTTTCGTCCGCCTGCTGCGCGTCCTCGATGTGCACCTTCAGCAGCGTGCGGAACGCCGGATCCATCGTCGTTTCCCACAGCTGGCTCGGGTCCATCTCACCAAGACCTTTGTAGCGCTGGATATCGGCATTTCCGCCAAGGCGCGCAGTATAGCTGTCGCGCTCTTCCTCGGAGAAGGCGTAGAACACCTGCTTGCCCTTGCTGACCTTGAACAGCGGCGGCTGGGCGATATAGATGTGCCCTTCCTCGATCAGCGGACGCATATAGCGGAAGAAGAACGTCAGCATCAGCGTGCAGATATGCGAACCGTCCACATCGGCATCGGCCATGATGATGACCTTGCCGTAGCGCAGCTTGGCAAGGTCGAAGTCGTCGCCCAGCCCGCAGCCCAGCGCCACGACCACGGGCGTCAGCTTATCGTTGCCGTACACCTTGTCGAGCCGCGCCTTTTCGACGTTGAGCATCTTGCCCCACAGCGACAGGATGGCCTGATAGTTGCGGTCGCGCCCTTGGATGGCGGAGCCACCGGCCGAATCTCCCTCGACGATATACAGCTCCGTGCGCGACGGATCGTTCCAGATGCAGTCGGCCAGCTTTTCGGGCATCCGCAGGCTGCTCAGCTTTTTGCTGTTGCGCGCACTGTCGCGCGCCCGCTGCGCCGCCTCGCGCACGCGCGCGGCATTGACGGATTTTTCTAATATCGACTTGGCGACGGCCGGGTTCTCGTCCAGATAAGCGGTCAGCTTATCGGTCAGCAGGGTGTTCACCAGCCGCCCGATCGACGTGTTGCCCAGCTTTGCCTTCGTCTGGCTCTCGAACTGCGCATCCTCCAGCTTCACGCTGATGACCGCCATCAGCCCTTCGCGTACGTCCTCGCCCTTCAGATCCCTGTCGTTGTCCTTCAAGATCTTATAGCGGCGGGCATAGGCGTTGAAGATGCGGGTGATCGCCGTTTTGAATGCCGTTTCGTGCGTGCCGCCGTCGACGGTGTTCATGTTATTGGCAAAGGAGATGATCGTTTCGTTATAGCTGTCGTTATACTGGAACGCGACTTCCGCCACGCTCTCGCCGTCCGTCGTGGACAGGTGCACGACGTTCTCATGCAGCGGGACGTAGCCGCGGGTCTTGTTGAGGAACTCGACGAACGAGGAGATGCCGCCCTCGTAGCAGTATACTTCCTGCTTGATCTCGTCCTCGACGCGCCGGTCGGTGAAGGTGATCTTCAGCCCGGCGTTGAGGAACGCCTGCTCGCGCAGACGCTTCTGCAGCGTTTCGAAGTCGAATTCCGTCGTTTCGGTAAAGATCAGCGCGTCCGGCTTGAACCGCACGAGCGTGCCCGTTTCGTCCGTGTCGCGCAGGATCTTGAGGTCGGTCACGGTCTTGCCGCGCTCGAAACGCTGGCCGTAGACGTGCCCGTCGCGGCTGACCTCGACCTCCAGCCATTCCGACAGCGCGTTGACCACGGAGGAACCCACGCCGTGCAGGCCGCCCGCGACCTTGTATCCGCCGCCGCCGAACTTACCGCCCGCGTGCAGCACCGTCAGCACGACCGTCACCGCCGGCAGACCGAGCTTTTCGTTCATCCCGACGGGGATGCCGCGCCCGTTGTCGCGCACGGCGATGATGTCGCCGGGCAGGATATCCACCTCGATGTGCGTGCAGTATCCGGCAAGCGCCTCGTCGATGGAGTTGTCGACGATCTCGTACACCAGATGATGCAGGCCGCGCGGCCCGGTGGAGCCGATATACATGCCCGGACGCTTGCGCACCGCCTCGAGGCCTTCCAGTACCTGGATATCTTTCTCGTCGTACGAGCCTTCCGCATGGGTCAGCTCGCGCTCCATCTCCATTTCCTCTCTGACCTCTTCGGTCAGTTCCGGTTTTTCGCTCATGGCGATGCCTCCTTCATCCTGCTGCATACTGCCGCATCATACCGATGCGGCGCGGCCATGTCCGCTTATTCCTCGCCCGCATCGGCACGCTTTTGCAGCGTCCGCGGCGAGATCTGAGAAATATATACCTTCTGCCGCCGTGCGTCCGTTCTGCCCGTCCGGCGCGCCGGACTGCATACCGTGAACGAGCGCGGCAACTCCATACTGACATATTCGACATGGCCGTTTTTTTCGGCGTTTTGCAAAAAGCTGCGCGTAAAGCGCGAGATCGTCGTGTTGTCCATGTCAAAGACACCGACGATATCCTGCTGCCTGACCACGACGGCCTGTCCCAAGTGCAGATACATCATTTCCTCCGCGTCTTTATCCGATGATCTCGCCCTGTGCGACGGAGAACACCCGCCCCGCCGTCATGCGCAGCGGGGTGCTGGGTTCGCAGCAGGTGATGAACACCTGTCTGCCCTCGATATGATTGAGGATGTGATCCTGCCGGCCGAGATCGAGCTCGCTCATCACGTCGTCCAGAAAGACCATCGGCGGCTCGCCGATCGTCTGCTCCAGCAGCTGTGCCTCGGCCAGCTTCAAGGCCAGCACCGCGCTGCGCTGCTGCCCCTGCGAGCCGAACGTGCGCGCAGGCTTGCCGTCCAGCAGCACTTCCAGTTCCTCGCGGTGCGGCCCGGCCGTGCAGGTCCCCGTGGCCAGATCTGCCCGTGTGCTGTTTTGCAGCACGCTCTCCCACCGTGCGGCGATCGCGACGGCGTCGATCGGCGCATCCGGCCGATCATCCGCGTCCGGTGCAGCCATCTCCGGCGGCAGACCGTCGGAGAGCAGGGCGAGCGACAACGCCTCCCGCCCGGCGGACAGACCGGCATAGATCTCGGCCGCCAGCGGCCGCAGACGGCGCACATAACGCAGCCGGGCGGCGGTGATCCGCGCCCCGGCCGCGGCCAAGGCATGATCCCACAGCGGCAGCTGCGCCGCGATATCTGCGGCGGTCATCGCGTGATCGGCCGTTTGGCGCAAAAACGCGCTGCGCTGCGCCAGCACCTTCTTGAACTCGGCCAACGTGGCGATATACCCCGGCCGGATCTGGCAATAGGCCGCGTCGATGAACCGGCGCCGCCCTTCCGGACCTTCCCTGATCAGCGACAGATGCGCGGGCGAAAACACCACCCCGCACAGCCGCCCCGCCAATTTGGCGGCGGACGGCTGCGGCACGCCGTTGAGCGTCGCGCTGCGGCGGCCGCGGATGCGGATCTGTGCCTCCTGTTCCCGTCCGGCGGCGAAGAACGACAGCCGCAGGGCGGCCTCTTCCTCGCCGAACGCCACCATCTCCGCGTCGCGTGCGCCGCGGAAGCTGCGCGCGCCGGTGAACAGCCAGCAAGCCTCGATCAGGTTCGTTTTGCCCTGTCCGTTCTCGCCGCACAGCAGGTTGACGCCCGCACAGGGGGAGAATTTGCCCGCTTTCAGGTTGCGGAAGCCGGCGGTGCTCAGCTCACGGATGTTCAAGCCGGATCTCCTCGCCGGTGCGCAGCACCGCGACCACTTCGCCGCCGCGCAGCTTTTTGCCACGCATGGTGCATACCTCACCGTCGACGGTCACGCCGCCGCCTTGAATCAGCAGCTTGGCCTGTCCGCCCGTCTCCACGCATCCCGTGCGCTTGAGCAGATCGTCCAACCGGATGAACCCTTCACTGTTTTGGCTGTCATCGATCGTGAACGTCGTCATTTCTTCAACCTCACCGGCAGCACGAGGAACAGGAAGCTGTTGCCCTCGAGTGGAAGGATCTTCATCGGCTTGAGCGCGCCGGACAGCTCGATCCGTACCTCGTCGACCTCGCTGTTCTTCAGCGCATCCAGCAAAAAGCGGGAGTTGAAGCCGATCTCCTCCTCCGCGCCGTCCAGCACCGCGTCCAGCTTATCGCTGGCGCTGCCCAGCGGCGTCGTGCAGCTGACCGTGACGGCGCCGTCACGGAATTCACACACCAGCGGAGATTTCAGTCGGTCGTTGATCACCAGCGAAACGCGGTCGACCGCCTCGGTGAAGGCGCGGGTGTTCACGGTGACGACGGAGCTGTGATCCGGCGAGATGATGCGGTCATAGGCCATGAACTCGCCTTCCAGCAGGCGCGAGATCACGGCGTAGCCGTCGATCTCGAAAATGATGTGCCGCCGCCCGACGATCAGCGAGCAGGGCTTGTCCTCATCGCCCAGCAGCTTCAAGATCTCCTGCAGGGTCTTGCCCGGCACGACGAAATCCGTCGTGTCGTCGTTTTTGATCGGCTCGCTGCGCATGGCCAGCCGATAGCCGTCCACGCTGATCAGCCGCAGCTCGTCCGGCCGGATCTCGAACCGGGTGCCGGTGTAGATCGGACGCGGGTCGTTCGGCGCGGCGACCGAGAAGATCGTCTGCCGGATCATGCTGCGCAGCACCGGCTGCGGCAGCGTGAAGCTCGCGCCGTCGTCCACCTTCGGGATCTCCGGATAATCCGCTGCGGTCATGCCCATGATCGTGAATTCGGTCACGTCGCCGCGGATCACGGTGTTGTATTTCTCGTCGGCACGAATGGTCACCGTCTCGCCCGGCATCTTGCGCACGATGTCGCCGAACATCCGGGCAGACAGCACGATCTCGCCCGGCTCCTTTACCGTTGCGTCGATCGTGGTGGTGATACCCAGCTCCATGTCGAACCCGGCCAGATACAGTGTGCTGCCCTGTGCCCGCAGCAGTATCCCTTCCAAAGCCGGGAGGGCCGCTTTGGTCGCGACGGCGCGCTGGACGTTGCCGACGGCTTCGATCAGCTCCTGTTTGTCGCAGAAGATGTACATATGGATGCTCACCCTTTCTGAAAATGTAGAAGAAAAAAACACCAGAATTTTTAGTAGTAGTAGTAGGGGCTGTGATTTTGTGGGATCGGCCTGTCAGGCCGCATCACTGTCGGTTTTTCGGTTCCACAGCGGACGGGTGGAACGATGTTTGAAAGTGGAGGGCGCGGGGATGATCTCACGGGGGTGTGAGATGCGGTGTGTTGATCGTGGAAAAGGGAAAAATGGGTTTTTCACCGAGTGGATGTGGAA
>JAJXDX010000157.1 GCA_021640185.1 Oscillospiraceae bacterium
TCTATCTCACGTCCCCGGCGGGGATGCCCTCCCAGGCGCTGCTGACGGAGGTGGCGAACGGGAGCGTCGCCCCGGACGAACACGTCCTCGCGATGCTGGCGGTCGACCCCTGCCCGGCTTGGCGCATCCTGGCGATCACGTTCACCAACAAGGCGGCCGGGGAGCTGAAAGACCGGCTGGAGCGGATGCTGGGCGAGGAAGGCCGCGAGGTCATGGCCGGGACGTTCCACTCCTTCTGCGCGCGGATGCTGCGGCAGGAAGGGGAGCGGCTGGGGTATTCCCGCCACTTCACGATCTATGACACCGACGACAGCCGCCGTTTGATGAAAACGTGCATGAAGGAACTGAACATCGACGAAAAGACGCTGGGCCACAAGGCGATACTCGGCGAGATCGGACGGGCGAAGGATCAGCTGCTCTCGCCGCAGGAGTATGCTGCGGCACACGGCAGCGGCACCGATGTGCGGCTGCGGCTGGTCGCGCGCGCCTACGCGCTCTATCAGCAGCGGCTGCAGGAGGCGGACGCGATGGACTTCGACGATCTGCTGTGCCGCAGCGTCGATCTGCTGCAGCGCTTCCCCGATGTACTTGATCGCTATCAGCGGCGCTTCCGCTACCTGATGGTGGACGAGTATCAGGACACGAACCATGCGCAGTACCGCTTGGTCAGCCTGCTGGCCGGACGGTCGAAGAACCTGTGCGTCGTGGGCGACGACGACCAGAGCATCTATAAGTTCCGCGGCGCGACGATCGAGAACATCCTTGGGTTCGAGGACGAGTTCGAGAACTGCCGCGTGATCCGGCTGGAGCAGAACTATCGCTCCACCAAAAACATCCTTGCCGCGGCGAACGCGGTGATCGCCTGCAACAAAGGCCGCAAGGGCAAAACGCTGTGGACGCAGAACGATCAGGGCGAGCCGCTGCATCTGGTGACCGTGGACAACGCCGAGGAAGAGGCGCGCTACATCGCCGACAAGATCATGGAGGACGTGGCCGCCGGGCGACGCTTTGCCGATCACGCGGTGCTGTACCGTGCTAACGCGCAGTCGAACGCGATCGAGCAGGCGCTGGTGCGCAGCGGTATCCCGTACCGCGTGGTGGGCGGCCACCGCTTCAACGACACGCAGGAAGTGCGCGATGCCATGGCCTATCTGCGCCTGATCAACAATCCGGACGATGAGGTCAGCCTGCGGCGCATCATCAACCAGCCGCGGCGCGGCATCGGCGATGCCACGATCGAGCGGGCGGCGGCGATCGCGTCCGGGCTGGGCGAGCCGCTGTATACCGTCCTTGCCCACGCGGACGATTATCCGGAGCTGTCGCGCGCGGCGGGGCGGCTGCGCGAGTTCATCGGTGTGATCGAGGATCTGCGCGCGATGACGGAGGACCCCGAGAACGCGCTGCACGAGATCTATGCGGCGATGCTGGAGCGTACCGGATACCTGATGATGTGGCAGCTGATGGGCGAGGCCGAGGCCGGGCGCGTCGAGAACCTGGAGGAACTTTCTTCCAGCATCCGGCGCTATGAGAAGGACTGCGGCGACGACTATGCCGAACTGTCCGGCTTCTTAGAGGAGCAGGCGCTGATGACCGACATCGACAACTTCGATCAAAACGCCGATGCCGCCGTGCTGATGACCATGCACGCCGCCAAGGGGCTGGAGTTCCCGGTGGTGTTTTTGCCCGGCTTCGAGGACGGGATCTTCCCGGGGTATCAGACGATGTTCGACGCCGCGGAGCTGGAGGAGGATCGCCGTCTGTGCTACGTGGCGATCACCCGTGCGCGGGAGGTGCTGTACATCACCCGCGCGCAGAGCCGGATGCTGTACGGCCAAACGACGCACAACCCGCCGTCCCGCTTTTTGCAGGAGATCCCGGACGAGGCCGCCGAGGAGATCGAGCGCACGAGCAGCCGCTCCTTCGCCTTCTCCGGCGGGGCAGACGGCGGGCGCGGCAGCTACGGCTATGGTGCGCGCACCGGGCGCGGCGAACGGCCGGCGCAGAGCGGCGGAGCCGGCTTCACCCGCACGGCGGCGGCCGCGTCCCCGTTCGGGAGACCGGCCGCGGCAAAGCCGGTCGGCTCGCGCATGACGGTCGGCGGCTCGGCGGCCGGCGGCGCGGCAGGCGCCAAAGGTGCGGCCAAAACGGCCTCTGCGCCCTATAACGTCGGCGAAACGGTGCACCATGCCGGGTTCGGCACGGGCGTGATCGTGCAGACGATGCCGATGGCGGGCGACACGTTGCTGGTGATCGATTTCGACAAGGCGGGGCGCAAAAAGCTGATGGCGAACTATGCCCGCCTGCAGCGCGGCGAATAAAAAAGGATAGGACGGCAAGCGCGCCCGCAGGTGTTCCTGCGGGCGCGCTTTTTGCGTCTGTTTTACAGTTCTTCTTCCAGCTTGAGGATCACGGTGCTCATCTTGACGTCAAGAGCGACGCAGATGCGGTAAAGCGTTTCCAGCGTCGGCTTGCGCCGTCCGTGTTCGATCGCGCTCAAGTGGCTGCGCCCGATGTCGGCCAGCCCGCTGAGCACCTCCTGCGATATCCCTTTTTTGATGCGGAACGCGGCGATCGTTTTTCCGACCTTGACCGCATCGAGTGTTGGCGTGGACATTTCACTCACCTCTATCGCTATTGTATGAGATGAGCGCACATGGAATGTACACATATGTTGACAAACAGGCGCTTTTGTGTTATCCTGCCGATAAGAACATGAACGGAAGTGATGCGGATGCCGAAAAAGGCAGGCGGTGTTTTGGGGGCTGTTATCGGCCTTATTTTCCTGCTGGCATCGTGCGGGGGAGCGGACGAGCCGCGGGAGGCGTTCATCGGCCGGTACGAGATCGACCGACTGCAGATCGGCAAGGTATCCTATTCTCCGGCGGAGGCCGCCGAAGAACTGGGGCTCGATCTTGGGGCGATGCTGCTGATCTTGGTGAAGGACGGGACGTATGATTACCGGGCAGGCGGAAACGAGCAGATCCGGCGCTGGCGCGTCGAGCGGGGGCGGCCGGTTTTGGACGGCTGCGCCGCCGAGTATCGGGGCGGCAAGATCGTTTTATCGGTGGGCGAGGGGGCGACGGCCTATCTGCGCCGTGTGCCGGACGGCGACACGGTGTTTCCGCCAAGCGTGCGGGACTGACCGGCGGACAGGCAAAAACGCACACATCTTTGCCGCCGGCGCATACACTGCTATTGGAGCAGCCGCGATCGGACCCATGCCGGACACGGCCGCCCAATATGAACAGAGGAGGCTATCCCGTATGGCGGAACCCAAGTTTATCCGTGACAATGGATGCAAAGAGGCCGTCTGCGTGGATGCCGGTCGGGTGTATGACAGCTGCTGCGACAAGGACTGCATCGAAGGGATGCGCCTGTTCTTCACCGAGCGCGAGCAGATGATCGTCGATCACGCCGTCGGCGTCCGCACGAAAAAAGCGCAGGTCATCACGACCTACATCGACGTGGAGGCGCTGCCCTTCAACCGCGGCTACTACTCCTGCGACCTGACGTTCTTCTTCGACGTGGAGGTCGAGGTGTACGGCGGCCACGGCACCCCGTGCAGCACGCTGCACGGCGTGGGCGTTTTCCGCAAAAAGGTGATCCTGTACGGCAGCGAAGGCCATGTGCGCGTGTTCCACAGCGAATACCGCGCCGACGAGCACGACCGGCAGGAGATGCCTACCCGCAATATGCCGCGCTGCTGCGTGCAGATCGCCGAGCCTGTGGTGCTCGACGCCCGTCTGGTCGACTGCTGCGACCGCTGCCATTATGACTGCGGCGACTGCGGCTGCATCCCGGCGTGCTTCTGCAGCCGGTACGGCGGCAACTTCGTCGACGATCCGAACAGCAAGCTGGTCGTCGTGACGCTGGGCATCTTCACGATCGTGCAGCTGATCCGCAACGTGCAGATGCTGATGCCGGTGTACGACTACTGTATGCCGAACAAGGAATGCACGCCGACGAGCGAGGATCCGTGCGACCTGTTCCACAAGATGAGCTTCCCGGTCAACGAGTTCTTCCCGCCTGCGGCCGAGGGCGAGGGAGGCTGCGGCTGCGGACGCGACCGCGGCGGTACGGAGCAGGGCTACGGCGGAGGCTGCGGCTGCGGCGGCAGCGCGCCGTCCGGCTACGGCGGCAAAAAGGGCTGCTGAACGGACCGACATGACGTAAAGCGGCGCGCCCTCTGCGGATGCCGGGGGCGCGCCGCTTTTCGGTGCCGAAACGGCTTGACAGATCGGCCGTCCGGTGGTATAGTTTTTCTGCCGGCGGGTGTTCCGTGCGGCAGAGAGGACGGAGAAAATGAATCTTGTTTTGCTGCGGGAGCACATCGATAAGCTGCATACGCAGGACGGTGTGCCGGGCTGCGGCGTGGCGGTTTACCACCACGGGCGGCCGGTGTTTAGCTACACGACCGGATACGTGGACGCGGCGCAGACGCGCCCCGTCGACGAAAAGACGCTGTTCAACCTGTATTCCTGCTCGAAGCCGATCACGGTGGCGGCGGCGATGCAGCTCGTCGAGCGCGGCCTGCTGGGTCTGGACGACCCGGTGGCGAAATATCTGCCCGAATACGCCGGTGCGTATGTGATCGAGGACGGGCAGCGCGTGACGGTGGGTGACACGATGACGATCCGCCACCTGTTCACGATGTCCGCCGGGCTGACCTACGATCTGTCTGCGCCCGCGATCTTGGCGCTGCGGGAGAAAGATCCGGACGCTTCGACGCGGCAGATGGTGTCGGCGCTGATCGAGGCGCCGCTGGCCTTCCGCCCCGGCGACCGGTTCAACTACAGCCTTTGCCACGACGTGCTGGGCGCGGTGATCGAGGTGGTCAGCGGGCAGAGCTTCGGCGACTATCTGCGGGAGCACATCTTCACGCCGCTTGGCATGACGGACATCGGGTTCCATGCGACGGCGCAGCAGCTGCCGCGGTTCGCCGCGCAGTTCTCGTCTCCGGCGGGCGCGGTGCCCGCGCCGACCGGCGACGACACGATCGGCGCGTTCCGGCTGTCCAAAAACTACGAGAGCGGCGGAGCAGGGCTGTTCGCCTCGCTGGAAACTTACGGCCGCTTTGCGGCGGCGATGGCCTGCGGCGGCGTTTCCGCGGACGGCGCGCGCATCCTGCGCAGCGAAACGGTGGATCAGATCCGCACGCCGCAGCTGGACAAGGTGGTGCGCAACGATACCTTCGGCTGCTCCGGCGGTGCGGGCTACGGCTACGGACTGGGCGTGCGCACGCTGGCGCGGCGCGACGGCGGGCAGCGCAGCAGCATCGGCGAGTTCGGCTGGGACGGTGCGGCCGGTTCGTACGTCCTGATGGATCCCGCCGAGCAGGTCGCGATCGTGTACCTGCAGGCGGTGTTCGACTGGGGCTCGCGCTTCGGCGATATGCACGCCGCGATCCGCGACCTGACTTATGAAGGTCTTGGTCTTTAAGAGCGAAGGATGAAAAAGCCCGCCGGTCACTTCATGGTGAAGTGACCGGCGGGCTTTGTTTCTTGTCCGGCGAAAACCCCCGGCTGTGCCGGGGGTTCAAAAAGGGTTAGACCTATG
>JAJXDX010000158.1 GCA_021640185.1 Oscillospiraceae bacterium
AGCGAACACCGCGTCCTCCGTTTTGCGGTCAAGCGCGGAGAACGGATCGTCCAGCACCATGACCGGGCGCGGATGCGCCAGCGTCCGTGCCAGCGCCAGCCGCTGCGCCTGCCCGCCGGACAGGCGCGCCCCGCCCGTGCCGATCACGGTATCGCTGCCGTCCTCCATGTCCGCCACCTCGTCGGAAAGCGCAACGGCGGCCAACACCGGCCCGATGTCCTGCGTGCTCCCCAGCCGGATGTTGTTCTGCACCGTGTCGGCGGCAAGTTCCGGATCGTGCCCCAGATAGCCGACGGTCGACGCGATCTCGCGCGGCGAAAGGGAGGACAGCTCCCGCTCCCCAAAGCGGATCGATCCGCCGTAGGGCGCCTCGCCGAGGAACGCCCGCCCGAAGGTGGATTTCCCGCACGCGACCGGACCGGTCACGCCGATGATGTCGCCCGGCCGCGCCGTCAGCGAGATCCCCGCAAAGATCTGCTTTTCCCCATAGGCAAAGGATAACCCGTCAAGGACGACCGTTTCCGGCTGCGGCACCGCCGGCTCGTCCGGCTGCACCGGCGTTTTCATCAGCGGTTTTATCCGCTGCCACGATACCTCGGCCTTCTGCACGGCGTTGAACAGCTTGGCTACCTTCGAGGCACGCACGGTCAGCTTCGTAAAGCAGGAGAGGAACGTCGTGAACGCCGCGATGTCCCACGCGCTCCACCCCGTGCCGATCACGTTCTTCGCGCCGAACCAGAGGATGAACAGCACGCCCGCGCCCGACACCGCCAGATACAGCGGCGGCAGCGCCGACTGCCAAACGTTGCTTTTCACCGCCGCTTTTTCGTCGTTATCCAGCACGTCCTCATAGCGCTCCGCCCGTGCCTTTTCGCAGCCGTAAATACGATAGGTCACGGCGTTCTCCGCACGGTCGAGCGTGGCGCCGCTCAGCGCCCCCGCCGCTTTTTTGTATGCTGCGCCCGCGCGCTGCACCGGCCCTTTCATCCGCGCCGCGCAAACATAGGATACCGGCGTGAACATCAAACTAAGCAGCGCCAGCCGCCAGTCATACACCAAAAGCATCACCGTATAGCCGACCATCACCACGCCGGTGTCAAAGATCTCGGTGGTGGATCTGCGCATCCCCTCCACGCAGTCGCCCACGTCCGAAACGGCCTTCGTCAGCAACTCTCCGGCGCCTTCCTCCTCCAGCGCCGCCCGGCTCGCGCGCACAAGATCGCCGTAAAGGATGCCCTTCATCCGGCGGTCGATGTTATTGGCAAAGCGGCGGACATAGAACCGCTTGACGAACCGCGCCCCCTGCACGGCCAAAACGACCGCCAGATATGCACCCACCAGCACCGCCATCCGGGCGGGCGTTTCTCTCCCGCCCAAAATATCGGCCAAGCACTGCGCCAGCCGCCCCTCGAACCACGGCGTCGCCAGCTGCCCCACATTATAGAACGTCCCGGAAACGGTGACGAGGGCCAGCGGCAGCCATTCCGCCCGAAAATAGGACAAGATCCGGTCCGGCCGGAACTCTTTTTTGCTTTTCATTCGCTCACTTCCCGTGTCCTTCGACAAAATGCGGAAATCCCGCCCGGCTCTCGGTCTTTGAGGCAGTATACAGCTTATCCAGCAGCTGCGCGAACTGCTCCGCCTCCGCCGGTGTCAAATCGCCGGTCAGGTATTCATAAAACCCGGCCTCGATCTCCGCCTTGGAGGAACGCATCTCCTCCGCCTTCTCCGTGGGATAGAGCAGCTGGCTGCGGCGGTCGTCCGGGTCGTCCCTGCGCACGAGGAACCCTTTGGCCTCCAAATTTTTCGTCCTTCGGGCGATGGCCGCCTTGTCCGCGTGCAGCAGCTTTGCGAGTTTCGCCTGCGAGCAGCCCGGACTGTGCCGCACCGCATGGATCAGATCGATCTCCGCCGTACCCACTCCGTCCTCGCGCAGCAAGATCAGCACGAGCTTTTCCGCCTCCCGCGCGATCTTCGTGATCTTCCGTCCCGTGATGTCCATCTGTCCCTCCGCCAGCTTTTCGTTGTACCTACAACCATTGTAGTCGAAAAAGCGCCCGTGTCAAGCAAAAAAGAAAAAAGCTGACAGGTCATTCATCTGGCCTGTCAGCATTTTCGTGTTTGAGAATGCGTTTGCTGTCACTCATCAAAGCATCGCACTGTCGGTTTGCTCACTTTCCGCCTCGTCATAAAAAGCATCGACAGGGATATGTTTTCGGTGTTCTTTGGTGACCGCTTCACGCACTTCGGCGATAGCCGCCATTTTGTCGACGACATAGCGAAAATTTTCCTGCGTATCCTTTCTTCGCCGCTCCACGATCGCCGTGTAGTCGATACCTAAAATCTGACAAAACTCCTCCCCGGTCATGACTTGGTCTATCGAAAAGGCACCTTTGAATCCGGTCACGATCTTATCTTTATCCGGCTGGTTGAAACAGCAGATGTAATATTTCGTGCGGAACGGGATCTTGGGCGCGATATGGTCAACGAAGATGCGCAGCATTTCCTTTTCTGCGGCGGATTTTTTTGTGTCGAAGGCATCGCCGTCCTTAAGTTCAACGACATAACAGACATTTCTCGCCCTGCCGAGCGTGAATACGATAAAGTCCGGTTCGTGTCCGTCCAATCGATAATCCGAATTTTTCAGCACTTTCTTTGTGCAGAGATATGCACCGTCAGGCACTGCTCCCGCATCGCAGTCATCGATGAACCCGTTCAGATCCCGGATGAGCGTTGCGCTGCCGTTGATGATCTTTTCCAGTTCTGTGCCGTTGGAGATGACCGTAGACTGTGCTTTGGTAAAGATCTCTGCCATGGTCCGGTCGCCGACCAATCGTTCATACCCGCCACCGCTCTGTTTCGGATGCGCATTACTGATCTTCGCCATAGACGATGTCACCTCCGATAAAATCCCGGTCACCGAGCTGTCTGCACGCTTCCAGAACGGAATACCCGCCCGCAGCCGGATCAAGGACCGTATCGCCGGGCAGCGTCGTCGCTGCGATCAGTCGCCGCTGCAATTCGACCGGCTTGCTGTGCGGGTGTGTCTTGGTCGTCTTCTCCTCCCAAACATCGGGGATCCCATGGTCTGTCCAGTGGGCTTTGGCCTTGATCGGCTGTTTTTGCAGCACGATCAGATACTCCGACCTGCGTCTGGTGCGATATCCCATACCGATCTTTCCTTTGTCCCACACGATCATATCGACGAGGTCAAGCTTCGTATCTGTCAGCCAAGGCAGGACACCTTGGCAAAGGTGGAATTTGTCCACCCACAAAAAGAGATAACCGCTGTCTGCCAATATCCTGTCGATCTCTTTGATGAAACGAACGATCGTATCTTCGTCCATCTGCGGCAGGCCGCTTCTCGCCTTACCGCGAGACACACCTTCGTTGCCGTATTTGAGTTTGTCCAAAACGCCGCGGTATTGCGGATCGAAAAACGCTGTCCGGACAGAGCCGTCACGGATATCTGCCAACAGATCTGCTCCGTCAGCTAAGTTTTTCTTATTGATCTCATATCTATCGTCGACCAAAACGCTCATTTCCGTCGTTCCGTCCTTTCCCCATGCGCCAATGACCGATCCGGAATGTTTTTTGCTGCAACGCATTTTCTCTTCCGGACAAACGCTGATACGCTGATGATATTATGACCTATCCGTCGGAAAATGTCAAGTCGATCGTTCCATTCCACAGTATGAACGTCCGATGACGAAAGATAAACAGATAAGACCGGCGCACGGTCTGATCGCGCGCCGGTCTTGTCCCGTTTACCGTTGTTCTACGGTAGGATCACCGGAATTTTTTGCGGGGGACGTAATGGGTGTGCAGGATCTCGTGCGCCTTATGGCCGCCGAACTCGCCCAGATAGTCGGCATAGACCGCCTTGACGGTCGGGTTCTCATGCGATTTGCGCAGCGGCATGGCGGCATCCTGATCGTACAGCGCTTTGGCGCGCATGGCCTTGAGGTCGAACACGTTGAGCACGGAGGCCGGCTGGATCGGCTGGCCGCCGCCGGTCACGCAGCCGCCGGGGCAGCACATGATCTCGACGAACGCCCACGGCGCGGTGCCGTCCTTGATGCGGCTCATCACGTAGTTGGCGTTGGCGATGCCGCTGGCCACCGCGACCTTCAGCTCCACGCCGCCGATCGTATAGGTGGCTTCCTTCAGCCCCTTCGTGCCGCGCACTTCCGTGAACTCCACGGGCTGTGCGTCCGTCCCGGTCAGCCAGTCGTTGGCGGTGCGCAGCGCCGCCTCCATCACGCCGCCGGTGGCGCCGAAGATGACGGCCGCGCCCGTGCTGACGCCCAGCATATCGTCGAACTTCTCGTCCGGCAGGAAGGTGAACCGGATCCCGGCGCGGCCGATCATGCGCGCCAGCTCGCGCGTCGTGATCGAGATGTCCACGTCGGCCAGTCCGTTCTCGCTCAGCTCTTCACGGCCGACCTCGAATTTCTTCGCGGTGCAGGGCATGACGGAAACGCTGACGATCTTTTCCGGATCGATGCCGTTTTTCTCGGCATAATAGGTCTTGAGCAGGCCGCCCATCATGTTCTGGGGGCTCTTGCAGGTGGACAGGTGGTCGAGCAGCTCGGGGTAGTACAGCTCCGCGAACTTGACCCAGCCGGGCGAGCAGGACGTGATCATCGGCAGCTTGCCGCCGTTTTTGATGCGGCCGACCAGCTCGTTGGCCTCCTCCACGATCGTGAAGTCGGCGGCGCAGTCGGTGTCGAACACCTTATCGAAGCCCAGCCGGTGCAGTGCGGCGACCATCTTGCCCTCGACGTTCGTGCCGATCGGCATACCGAACTCCTCGCCCAGCGCGGCGCGCACGGCCGGCGCGGTCTGCACGATCACGATCTTTTCGGGATCGTTGATCGCCTCCCACACCTTGGCGGTGTCGTCCCGCTCGCTCAGGGCGCCGGTGGGACAGACGGTGATGCACTGCCCGCAGGAAACGCACGGCGTTTCGTCCAAGGGCTTTTCGAACGCACAGGCGATGTGCGTATCGATGCCGCGGTCGTTCGCACCGATGACGGACACGAACTGCTGGCGGCAGGCAGCCACGCAGCGGCGGCACAGGATGCACTTGTTGTTGTCGCGCACCAGATGCGCGGCGGAGGTATCCGGCTCGTAATGCGGGCGGAAGCCGTCGTACTTGCCGCTGTCCTCCACGCCGTAGTCACGGCACAGCTTCTGCAGCTCGCAATTGGTGGAGCGCACACAGGAGAGGCACTTCTTCTCATGCGTCGACAGGATCAGCTCCAGCGTGATGCGGCGGTTATCCTGCACCTTGCGGCTGTTGGTCGTGACCTCCATGCCCTCGCTGACGGGATACACACAGGCGGTCACCAGACGCGCCGGGCGGCCGCCCTCGCTCGCTTCGACCACACAGATGCGGCAGGCACCGATCTCGTTGATCTCTTTGAGGAAGCACAGAGTGGGGATCTCCACGCCGGCATAACGCGCGGCCTCGAGCACGGTCGAGCCTTTCGGCACGCTGACCGCGATGCCGTTGATCTTTACATTGACCATATC
>JAJXDX010000159.1:0-2384 GCA_021640185.1 Oscillospiraceae bacterium
TCGATGACGTCCGCCACGACGGCGCTGGCCGTGGGCAGCTTGCCCGCGCCGCGCCCGACGAACACCACGTCGCCGACGCTGTCGCCCCGCACCATGATGCCGTTATACACATCGTCCACGTCCGCCAGCAGGTTGCCCTTGTACAGGATCATCGGCGCGACGAGGCAGTACAGCCGGCGGTCCTCCGTGCGGATGACCCGCCCGACCAGCTTGATCACGCCGCCCAGTGCCGCCGCATAGGCGACGTCCGCCTGCGTCACCGCGGTGATGCCTTCGGTATAGACCTCCTCCGGCGGGACGCGCTTGCCGAAGGCGAGCGACGCGAGGATGCTCAGCTTGCGGCAGGCATCCGTGCCGCCGACGTCCGCCGAAGGATCGCGCTCCGCGTAGCCCAAGCGCTGCGCGAGCGACAGCGCCCCGTCGAACGACATATGCTCCCGGATCATCTTCGTCAGCATGAAGTTCGTCGTGCCGTTGAGGATGCCGGCGATCTCGAACACCTCGTTGGCGGCCAGACACTGGTCGAGCGGCCGCAGGATCGGGATGCCGCCGCCGACGCTGGCCTCGAACAGGAAGTTCAGCCCGTTCTCCTTGGCGATGGCCAGCAGCTCGTCGCCCTTCTCCGCCACCAGCTCTTTGTTGGAGGTGGCGACGCTCTTGCCGTGCTCCAGGCACGCGCGGACATAGTCATAGGCCGGATGCAGCCCGCCCATCGTTTCCACGACGATGCGGATCTCGTCATCCTGCAGGATGTCGTCAAAGCTTTTGGTAAAGCGGTCGGCATACGGCAGCTCCGGGAACTCGCGCAGATCCAAGATCCGTTTCACCGCGATCTTTTCTCCCGCCTTGGCCGCGATGCTCTGCGCGTTGCGCCACAGCACCTCCGCCACGCCGGAGCCGACGACGCCGTGCCCCAATATCGCGATCGAGATCATTCGTTTTATCCTTCCTTTGATCACGTTGCTTTTCTGCGGTCATTTATCCGTCACGCCGGATACGCGCCGCACGCCCTCGATCGTTTCGATCGAGCGCAGAAAATCGTCCACCGGCATCACCAGCTGATCGATCCGTGCGGATACCGACGCGCTGGCCACGCCGCCCGAGGGGATGTTTTGGTTGACGGTCAGGATGTTCGCCCCCGCGCGGGCAAAGCCGTCCAGCACGCGGGAGATCACGCCCGGCACGTGCGTCAGCACCAGATGCACCGTGATCGTGCGTCCCGCCGTTTCTTCGTCATAGGGCATCACCGCGTCGCGGTATTTGTAAAATGCCGTGCGCGAGATGCCGGACAGCCGCACCGCCTCGGATACCGTGGCGGCCTGCCCGGTCTGCAGCAGCCGGTTCGCGTGCAGCGTGCGCAGGATGATCTCCGGCAGCACGCGGGTATCCACCAGCACCAGCTGGCGCTTCTCGCCCTCCGGCGCGTAGGACGCGCCGCTCACGGCTGCGCCTCGCCGGCGGTCGTGCCGGTCGTCGCGGTCGTATCCGCCGCCGTGCTCTCGGTGGTGCCTGTCGCGCCGGTCGTGCCGGTCGTACCGGTCGTGTCCGCCGACGTGCTGCCGGTCGAGGCGGCCGTCGTCGTGCCGGTCGGGGCCGGATCGGTCGTCCGCTCGCCGTTCTCGCCGATCGGGCGGCCGACGTGCTCCGTGCAGTATTCCGGCATGAAGTCGTTTTTGTACGTGCCCATGTCGGTCTTGGGGCAGGCCTCCGTCGCCAGCATACCGGTCTTTTCGCAGTACAGGTACGAACTGACGCCGCTCGGACGCTCCAACTCCTTGATCTGCAGGTCGCGGTGCAGGGCCTTCATCGCCTTGCTCCACAGCGTGCGCGAGTAATAGATCTGGTTGCCGGTCAGGTTTTTGTTGTCGTCATAGCCGAACCAGCTCGTCGCTACATAATACGGCGTGCCGCCCGCAAAATACACATCCTTTTTGCTTTCCGACGTACCGGTCTTGCAGAACAGCGGCCAGTCGCCCCACTCCTTGCCGGTGGTGCGCGCCGTGCCGTACTTGGCCACGCGCTCCATCAGCTTGAGCATGACGTAGCAGCTTTGCGGATCGACCGCGATGGAGGACTTCTGTCCGCCGGTGAGCAGCGTCGTCGAGCTGTCCTCGTCCTCGCCCTGCGTGACCTTGATATAGGTATAGGGCTTGTTGTAGTAGCCGCCGCTGCTGTACACGCCGTAGGCCGCCGCCATCTCGCGCGCCGTGACACCGTCGGTGAAGGCGCCGAGCGCCATCGGCGCCAGTGCGATATCCGTCATGATCTGCCCGCCGGAGCCGCGCGCCTCGACGAGCGTCGAGATGCGGAAGGTGTTCGTGACGTAGTCGAAGCTGGTCTGCGGCGTCAGATCCTGCACCAGACGCACCGCGACGGTGTTGAGC
>JAJXDX010000159.1:2394-5527 GCA_021640185.1 Oscillospiraceae bacterium
CGATTCCTGCAGCGCATAGCCCAGCGTGAACCAGCCGTTGTCCGGCGTGGTGGTCTTTTGGTAGTTGTGCGGCCACTTTTTGCCGCCGACGATGATCGGCGCGTCATGCACCAGCGAGGAATAATGCACCTTGTTGAGGATGATCGACGGGCCGTAGGCCGACAGCGGCTTGATCGACGAACCGGGCGACCGCACCGACTGCGTGGAGCGGTTGAGCACGCGGTTGGCCTCCTTCTGCCCGCGTCCGCCGATCGTGGCGATCACGCGGCCGGTGTTGTCGATGCAGAAAAACGCCGTCTGCGGATCGCCGTGCCCCTTTTTCGCGCCCGTTTCCGGGTCGGTCGTCACGTCGTCCGCCGCCAGATGCTTCGGGAAATTGCGCTCGTCGGCATAGATGGCCTCCACGCGCTTCTGCAGCGCGGGGTTTTCCGCCGAGTAGATGTTCAGCCCGCCGTAGAACACGACGTTCTGCGCATAGGCGTAGGTGCAGCCCTTTTCTTCCATCAGGTCGGCGATGACGTCCTCGATCACCAGATCGACGTAATAGTCCTGCACCGACTGGTGGGTCGCGCCGTTTTTGAACACCAGCTCCTCATTGACCGCTGCGACGTATTCGTCCCGCGTGATCATGCCAAGCTCGTACATTTTGCCGAGGATGGTCTTTTGGCGCTGCCGGACGTGCTCCGGATGAGCATAGGGGTCGTAATACGCCGGCTTGTTCGTGATGCTGGCCAGCACCGCGCATTCGGCCAGCGACAGCTCGTTGACCTCTTTGCCGAAGTAATACCGTGCGCCGATGCCCACGCCCACCAGATTGCCGGTCATGGGCATATTGTTCAGGTACCCCTCCAGCACCTGCTGCTTGGAGCTTTCGTTCTTCTCCAGCTCGATGGCGGTCAGGATCTCCGTCACCTTGCGCTTGATGCTGTGGTCGTCGTTCTGCGTCGTGATCTTGATCAGCTGCTGCGTGATCGTCGATCCGCCGAACTCCGTGGTGCCGATGTGGAACAGCCGGTTGAGCGCCAGGTTGACCGTGGCCTTGACCGTGCGCATCCAATCCACGCCGTCGTGCTGCCAGAAGTTTTCGTCCTCGATCGCGATCACGGCGTTCTGCAGATCCACCGGGATGTCGGTCAGATCCGTCCATACCGAGTTGCCGCCCAGCAGGTTCTGGTACGGCTCCCATTTGCCCGCCGCGTTTTGCGTAAAGATGACCGAGCGCGTTTCCATCGACAGCTTGTCGAACTCCGGCAGGTATTCCTTCGCGTCGAAGTTGCGCACCACGTAGATCACCAGCACGCTGCCGACGATGCCCAGCGAGATCACCCCGACGAGGAACACCGTCAGGATCAGCTGCAAGAACCGGCGGCGCACCTTGCGGCGGCGCGCCTTGTCTTTTTCCGTCGGCCGCACGAGCGAGCGCAGCCATGCGCCCGCCCGTGACAGGAACGCGCGCACGGCGCTTTTCAGCCGCGCGGCGAAGCTGTTTTTGCTTTGTGCCATGTCCTCTGTTTCCTCCCTTTGTCCGGACGCGTTCGGCCGCGGGCCGTTCTGCCCGCAGGTCGCCCCCGCGCCTGCAAAAAAGCGTGCTCCCGGCGCGGACGGCCGTTCGCCGCCGCGCCGATGGATATAAACAGACACTCTAATAGTATTGCAAAATCGCGAAAATGTCAAACTCTATTTGCTCGCTTATCGCGGTTTCGGGCAAAAAAACGCACTTTTTTCGCCGCCGCACGGTTTTTTCGGGCGAAACGGCCGCCGCCGCGGCATGATCGGCCGGTTTTGGGGCATGACTAACGCAAAAAGGAGGCGGTCATGATGCAGTCCGACCGAAAGACCTGCCTGCGCAGTGCGGCGCTGGCGCTGGCCGTGGCGCTGCTGATCAGCGCGGTCACGCTGTTCATCCTGCTGCGCGTGGTCCTGCCGCGGATCATGCCGGAGCGGGCGGAGGAGCCGCAGTTCGTGCTGGCGGAATGGGAAGGGCGCGTCGCCGTGTTCGAGGGCGGCTGCGACTATCCGATGCAGGTGTACGACGTGTATGTGCAGGCGCTGCCGGAGGAGGAGCGCCGCGCCCTCGCGGCGGGCATCCCCGCCGCCGATGCCGACGCGCTCAGCGTCCTGCTGGAGGATTACACCGGCTGACGGGACGGAGAAAACGCTCTTTTTGGCAAAAAACCGATCTCGGCGCCGATCTGTTTGCGACTTTTTGGCACTTTGCCGGTTTTTTTCAGCTTTTTCTTGACGATCGTCCCCGTTTCTGCGATGATAAAAGCAGAAAAAGGAGGCGGATAGACCATGATCAACAACGGAAAACGGCTGGCGGCCGCTCTGTTTGGCTGCTGTCTGCTCCTGCCGATGTGCAGCGCTGCGGCGGCCGAGCCAAAGATCGACCTTGATCGGGTCAAGATCGGGCAGCCGGGGACGCACACCGACATCTGCTGCGGCGAGGCTCCGGCCGAGGACGGCGATGCGGGGATCGATCTTGATCCGATCATTCCGGCAGAGCCGGGAACGCACGTCGAGATCTGCTTTGAGGAAGACCCGGCGGCGATGAAGTTCGACTACGATCAGACCGATGCAGCGTGGACGCATATCGAGATCGGCTACGCCGGACGATACGCTACGGTGGACGAGCTGCTGCGCGACGCCGCGCTGATCGTGCGTGCCACGCCGGTGGCGGTCGAGAGCGAAACGGCCATCGGGCGCCGCTGGGTGCTGCGCGTCGATGAGAGCAGCCGTGCGGGCGTGACCGAGATCCGGCTGATCCAAGCGAAGGATCAGTATATGCTGCATACGGGCGAAGAGGTCGTGCTGGCGCTGTCCACGGCGGATGACGGCGACAGCTACGGTATCCTCGGCGGCCGGTACGGGCTGTTCCGCCCGACGGGCAGAAACGGCGGCATGGGCGGCCTCCTGCTGCCCGACCTGATCGCGCGCAGCGGCGAAAAGCGCGCCGCGGGCGAGCTGACGGCGGCGGACGTGTACCGGATGCTGACCGCTCTGTGATCTGATAAGTTAAAAAAACCAAACCGGCGGCGGGGAGAGATCCCCGCCGCCTTTGCGCTATCTTCCTTTCTGCCCCGGCCCGGTGAGCTTTCACCGGGCCGGGGCAGAAAGGAAGATAGCGCAAAGG
>JAJXDX010000160.1:0-1921 GCA_021640185.1 Oscillospiraceae bacterium
CGGGATATACAGCCGGATGACGTTCGCCGGGCCGGGCGCGACGGTCAGATACCGCGAAAATGCGTCGCTCCCGGCAGCGGTGCAGGTCTGCAGCTCGGCGCTGCCGTTGTCGTAATACACGGTCGCGCCGTCGGAAAGCACGAAGTCCTCCACGTTCATCGTCATGCCGACAGCAAGCTTGATCGGCCCGGTCAGCCGGTTTTTGCGCAGCGTGACCGTCAGATAGCGCGCATCGGACAGATCGTGCGTCGACAGGTCGAACAGCAAGACCTTCGCCTTGCCGTGCGCGCCCGTCTCGCCGAAGCACAGCCCGCGATCGGAGCCGAACAGCGGCTTACCGGTCACATCGGGGTTATACCAGAGACCGCAGCCCGGCGCATGGAAGTCGCCCGGCCACGACGTGCCTGCGGTGAGCTTCGTTTTGAAGTCCTGCAGCACGGTCTTGCTCTGTCCCTTGACCAGTTGATCTCCCGCCGGAGTCGCATCGTCCGGCGTGACCTTGCCGTCGTCCGGATCGTCGGACGTCGGCGGCTCGGGATCCGGGTCGTCTCTTTCGGTGAACAGCTCGATGCTCCTGATCGACACCGCGTTTTGGTTCGGCAGATCGGCGTTATCCTTGTTGCCAAGGTCAGTAAACTCCAGCCCCAGCTGACTGAACGCCGCCAATGCCTCGTTGGAGGCTTTGCTGTCGCTATAGGCATTCACGATCTTCTCCACCGGAAGATATGCGGTGATCGTACTGCCCGCGCCGACGGTCAGGCTCACCTCGCGCGAGAACGCGTCCGCTCCGGCAGCCGTTGCCTTCTGCAGCTCGGTGCTGCCGTTGTCGTACAGCACTTCCGTGCCGTTCGCCAGCACATAGTCGCTATCCAGCGAAAAACCGAACCGCACCTTGACGGCGCTCCCGGCAGGCAGACCGTTTTTGCCGAAGGTCACGGCCAGATACGTACCGCCGGAGATATCGGCGGTCAACAGCCGTCCGATCTTGATGTTCGCCGTGCCGTGGTGCGCATCCGCCGTAAAATACGCGCCCTTGGCCGCGCTGCGGGCGACCGCATCGGTAAAGCTGTCATTATACCACACATCGTCGCTCCACGGGCCGATGCTTTCCACCGGATCTGTGCGCAGATCGCGTACGACGGTCTTTTTGAGGCCGTCGACGAGCTTATCGCCCGCCGTCATCGTGGAATACAGCGCGATCTCCTTGATCGACACGGCATCGCGGTTCGCCAGCTCCGCCTTATCCTTGTTGCCAAGATCGGTGAACGCGAAATGGATATACTGTACGCCGGCCAACGCCTCGTCGGAGGCCTTGCCGTCACCGTAGGCGAACACGATCTTCTCCACCGGAATGAACGCCGTGATCAGGTCGGCAGCGCCGACGGTCAGGCTCACCTCGCGGGAGAACGCGTCCGCTCCGGCAGCCGTTGCCTTCTGCAGCTCGGTGCTGCCGTTATCGTACAGCACTTCCGTGCCGTTCGCCAGCACATAGTCGTTGCCCAGACCGAACTCGAACCGCAGCCGGATGACGTCCCCGGCCGCCAGCCCGTTTTTGCCGAAGGTCACGGCCAGATACTTGCCGTCCGAGATATCGGTCGTCTGCAGCTTATTGATGCGGATCGTTGCCGTACCGTGGGCAACGGACTTTTCCAGATCGGAGAAATACAGCCCGTTCTTCCCGACAGCAGGGGTATCGGTGAACTCCGCATTATACCAAACGTTCGCGCCCCACGGCTCGAACCCGCTGTCGACCGTCAGGTCCTGCACGACGGTCTTTTTCAGGCCGCTCAGCAGCGCATCGGCCGCCGAGGAGGCCGCCGTCCACAGCAGGGTCACCGGCAGCATCGTCAGCAGCAGCGCAGCAGCAGCCAGCAGGGCCACTGCCTTTCTATTTACTGTTTTGTTCACGCTATCCATCCTC
>JAJXDX010000160.1:1931-5499 GCA_021640185.1 Oscillospiraceae bacterium
TGCTTATTTCATCGCCGTCCGGCGAAAAAGGAGCCGATCAGATCGTAGGCAGGAATTTCTTGAACGCGTCCTCCAGCACCGTGTATTCAAAGCCGTTGAACGTGGGGTTCGCTCCGGTATAATGCCACGGCTGCATGGCCTTGCTGTACATGGCGAAGGGCGTGTGCACGGTAAAGCCCATCTGGTATTCCTTGAACATCGTCAGCATATCCTCCGCCCACTGCTTGGCATTCAGGCCGTCGGAATACACATCGTAAAACGCGCCCCATTCGCCGCAGAACACGGGGATATTATTCTTGTCGCGATAGTCGACATAGCGCTTGTGGAACACGCGCAGCGCCTCGATATTATTGATGTACGCCTTGCCGCTCCAAAAACGCGCGCCGACGTTCAGCGTTGCGCCGTTCGGCAGGTTCTGTCCGCGCGCCTGCACCACGGTCTTGTACTTGTGGCCGGACACCGCCTTGACGATCTCCACACGGTCGATCTGGATGAGCGTCATCCCGACGGTATCGGTGAAGCGCAGCGCGCCGCTGTAGCTGCGGGTGTTGGGGTTGTACGAGAAATACGTCTTTACCGCATTGACGGAGTTGAACTCGCACCGATAAACACGCTTGTTGTCCGTCACGTCCCAGATCTCGACCGACTTGATCTCCAGCGCGCTGCTGCCGGAGGTCGCCCCGTTGAACCAGAACATCGGCGAAACGGCCGCCACCTTCGCGTCGGCGGTGAACTCGTCGGAGGAGATCTCGCTGTAGCCCGCGTTCAGCTTGCCGCTGTCCGCCGCTGTGGCGGACTGTTTTTCCTGATAGTTCGACAGCCCCGCGCCGGAGATGACGTTCGGATCTGCCCATTTCAGCGGATACTTCTGCTGGTTGGCCGACTTGTCCTGATAGGTGTACTCCATCGGCTCGTAGCAGTGGTATTCGTACATCAGGTTCTTTTCCTTCAGCGGCGGGAACGCCGGGAAAACCGTATTGCGATAAGCGCCGGACTGGTTCTGCTGGGCAAAGATCTGTTCGCACACGATCATGTGCCGCTTGTCCACGGTGCGCACCGCGTCGATGCACTCCTGATACAGATCGCCGTAGGCTTTTTCGGAATCGGCCTGCGACGTGCCTTCGATCGGCGCGTTCTGCTCGTTCCAGAACGAATAGGCCAAAATGACCGGCTCGTCGGCGAAGCGGCGCGCGATCTCGCGCCACACGGCCTTCCAGCGCTGCTGATAGCTCTTGTTCCAGAAGATGTTCGGCTGGTGCATGTTGCCGCTGGCCTCGTCGCCGCAAGGGATGCGGTGCATATTCAGGATCAGGCGCATATTATACTTTTTTGCCCATTCCACGTTCTTTTTCAGCCAGTTGAATCCGTTGTCGTTGAACTTCATCGAGGTCTTGCTGACGAAAAAGATCTCCCAGTTGAAGGTCAGCCGGATCGTGTTGCAGCCGATGTCCGCGTGGGACTTGTACAGCTGCTCGTTGCAGACCGTGTCGTTCGGCTCCAGCTTGCCGGCCAGCGAGCCGCAGTCGATACCGCCGCCCTTGACGAACCACTCGTCGCCCGCCTCGTCGATCAGGTACTTGCCCGCCCGACGGACGAAGCCGTTGATCTTGGTCGCACGTTTGGCGGGCTTGCTGCCCTTGGTATAGTCGATGGCGGACGGATCGGTCTGCCCGCCCTGCGTGGTGTTCACGCTGCCGGACGAATTCGTGCCGGCAGGGGTCGTTTTCCGGTCGCCGGAGTTATTTTGATCCATAGAGCCGTTCCCTTTCGTTTGTGTGCCGCCGGTCGCGTCGGTGCTCCCGCTCACGTCGGGGGCAATGTCCGAGATGCCGCTGCCGGTCGGATCGGCGGCGCTGCTGCCGGACTGCCCCGCATCGCTCGATGCAGGATCCGGCTTTCCGCCGCAGCCGACGGCACACAGCATCGCGAAGGCGCAAAGACCGGACAGCAGCTGCCTGACGAAACGTTTATCCATCTCTTTCGCTCCTCTTTCGTTCGTGCCGTCAGCCGTAGCGCGCGTTCGCGACCTGTACGGCCTTGTCGACCATGTTCTTGTAGCCGTTGAGCAGCACCTCGATCTGCTGCGGATCGGTCGTGGCCGCCGTCCAGCCGATGTTGCCCTCCAGATAGGAATCGCCGGACAGCACCAGCAGGCTGGACATATCCATGGAGCGCTTCTTCTTCGTTTTCAGCTCGTTGAAGTGGAACTCGCGCAGCTCCTTGCTGATGAACAGCGTATCCAGCCCGTCGTACTGCGGATCGAGATAATAGCGCATGAAGTAACCCGCGCCCTCCGGGTTTTCTGCCTTCTGCGGCACGCCGAAAGCATCCAGTCCGTAGATGCGGTCATATTTCTCCGCGCCCACCGGCTCCGGAACGGGAACAGCCTTGATCGTGAACTTCGCGTTTTTGAAGAAGCCTTCCTTTTCCAAGCCGTAGTTGGAGGAGTAGATCATGCCCACCTTACCGCCGTTGAACTGCTCGCAGCCGGGCGTCCAATCGTACAGCAGGAATTTTTCCTTGTAGCCCTGCGCCACGAAGCGCAGCGACTCGACGAAGGCGCGGTCGGTCAGATGGCTGACGAATTTCCCGTTCTCGTAGGACACGACGCCGGGGATGCCCGCCGCATACGCGAACTCGTACCGGTTGCCGCACGCGTAGCCGTACATATCGCTGCCAAGGCTGCTGATATCGCGGCACGCCTGCTCGAACGTTTTCATGTTCCACTGGCCCTTTTTGTAATACTCGCCGGGGGACGTGAACCCGTTGTCGGCAAACAGATCGTCGTTATACACCACATAGAAGTTGATCGCCTTTTCGCCGAAGGTGTTGATGCCGTAGCGCTTGCCCTTGAAGGTCGTTGCTGTCAGCACGCTCTGATCCCACACGGGATCGTTCAGGTTCATCTTCGCCACACTGATGTCCTGCAGCAGCTCCGTCGAGGCCGGCCAATCGCCGAAACGCACGACGTCCGGCGCTTCCTCCGCCGTGATCATCGTCGACAGCTTCTGCGTCACCTCCGGCGACACGACCGCCTGCACCTTGATGCCGGTCGTCTTTTCGAAGGCGCGGAACTTCGCCTTGTCCAGCTTGTTCGGATCCCAGTACATCAAAAACTTCACCGTCGTGCCTTTGAGCTTCGCCGGGATGTTGGCATACGGGTTTTTGGGATCCTTCATGTTGATCCCGCCGGACGTGTCGCCCTGCGGTGCCTTCGTCGTGCCGGCCGTTTTTGCCGTGCTGCCGGTCGCTTTGCCGCCCGGCGTCGTCGGCGAGCCGCTGTCGGACGTTCCCGTCGGATCGACCGTCGCCCCGCCCCCACCGGGCGGATCTGTCACGTCAGGCGCGTCGTTGCTCGGGGGCGCGCTGCTATCCGGCCCGCTCGCGGGATCGGAGACCGCAGGCTGCTTCCCGCAGCCGATCACGGCCGACAGCATCAGCACCGCCAAAACGATACAGACTGCCCTTTGCCAAAAGTTCATCTCTGTTTTCCTCCTTGATCGTTTTTCCTCACGCTCTGCCGGCACTTGAAAGGGACGGCCGTTCAAGGTCCCGCAGAGTTCTTTCC
>JAJXDX010000161.1 GCA_021640185.1 Oscillospiraceae bacterium
TCAGTCTGGCGCGCGCGGGGCTGGGCGCGGCGCTCGTCCCGCTCAGCGCCGTGGAGGGCGTGCTGCCGTTTTGCCTGCTGCCGCAGCAGGATGCCCTGTCGGCGATCGAACTGCTGTGGCGGCCGGAGGAGCCGCTCAGCGACGGCGCACGGCGGCTGATCGCCTTTTTGGGCAAACAGAACGAGCGGCGCACCGACGCGCGAAAAAGCGAAAACGAAAAATGAAAAAACTGTAAATTTCCGTCCCTTCCGTGCGGCGAGGTGTTGCCAGCACGGCAAAACTATGCTATACTATCCTCTAATAGCGGTCTGCCGCCGAAAACGGACGGGGAGCGGCCGCGGCACACCGCAAAACGGCAAACAGAAAGGCAGAGGACGATATGGATATCCTGAAAGCATTGTTCGGCGACCGCAGCGCGAAAGAGGTCAAAAAGGTGCGCCCGATCTGTGACCGGGTGCTGGCGCTGGAGGACAAGTACGCCGCCATGAGCGAGAGCGAGCTGCGCGGACAGACCGAGCTGCTCAAAGACCGACTGAAGTGCGGGGAGGATCTGGACAGCATCCTTCCCGACGCGTTCGCCGTCTGCCGCGAGGCCTCATGGCGCGTGCTGGGGATGAAGCACTTCCCCGTACAGATCATCGGCGGCATCATCCTGCATCAGGGCCGCATCGCCGAGATGCGCACCGGCGAGGGCAAAACGCTCGTCGCCACGCTGCCGGCCTACCTCAACGCCCTGACGGGCAACGGCGTGCACATCGTCACGGTCAACGACTATCTGGCCCGGCGCGACAGCGAGTGGATGGGCAAGGTCTACCGCTATCTGGGGCTGTCGGTCGGTCTGATCGTACACGATCTGACCAAGGAGCAGCGCCGTGCCGCCTACGCTGCCGACATCACCTACGGCACGAACAACGAGCTGGGGTTCGATTATCTGCGCGACAACATGGTCGTGCGGCAGCAGGATAAGGTGCAGCGCGGACACGTCTTCGCGATCGTCGACGAGGTCGACTCCATCCTGATCGACGAGGCGCGCACGCCGCTGATCATCTCCGGGCAGGGCGATAAGTCGACGGAGCTGTACACCGTCGCCGACCAGTTCGCCCGCGGGCTGAAGCCCTACCGCATCAAGGAGATGGATGCGAAGGAAGAACAAAACGAGATCGACGGCGACTATATCGTCGACGAAAAGGCGCGCACCGCGACGCTGACGCAATCCGGCGTGAAGAAGGCGGAGCAGTTCTTCAAGATCGACAACCTGATGGATGCCGACAACGTCACGCTGCTGCACCACATCGACCAGGCGATCAAGGCGCGCGGCGTCATGCAGCGCGACGTCGACTATGTGGTCAAGGACGGACAGGTGCTGATCGTCGACGAGTTCACCGGGCGCATCATGTTCGGCCGCCGCTACAACGAGGGGCTGCATCAGGCCATCGAGGCCAAAGAAGGCGTAAAGGTCGAGCGCGAGAGCAAAACGCTGGCCACGATCACGTTCCAGAACTTCTTCCGTCTGTACAAAAAGCTGTCCGGCATGACCGGTACGGCCAAAACGGAAGAGGCGGAGTTCAACCAGATCTACCACCTCGACGTGGTGGAGATCCCCACGAACAAGCCGGTCATCCGCGACGACAAGACCGACGTGGTCTATAAGACCGAGGCGGGCAAATACCGCGCGATCATCGAACAGATCAAGGAATGCCACGGCCGGCAGCAGCCGGTGCTGGTAGGCACGATCTCCATCGAGAAATCGGAGTTGCTGTCGCGCATGCTCAAAAAAGAGGGCATCCGTCACGAGGTGCTCAACGCCAAATACCACGAGAAGGAAGCCGAGATCGTGGCGCAGGCGGGCAAGCTGGGCGCGGTCACGATCGCGACGAACATGGCCGGCCGCGGCACGGACATCATGCTGGGCGGTAACCCGGAGTTCTTGGCCAAGGCAGAGATGCGCCGCTTGGGCGTGCCGGAGGAACTGATCGCGGAAAGCACCGCCTACGGCGAAACGGACGATGAGGAGATCCTGGCCGCACGCCGGCAGTTCGCGGAGCTCAACGAGAAATATAAGGAGCAGATCCGCCCGGAGGCGGAGGAGGTGCGCAAGGCCGGCGGCCTGTTCATCCTCGGCACGGAGCGGCATGAATCCCGCCGTATCGACAACCAGCTGCGCGGCCGTGCCGGCCGTCAGGGCGATCCGGGCGCGACGCGGTTCTATCTGTCGCTGCAGGACGACCTGATGCGCCTGTTCGGCGGCGAGCGGATCGACAGCCTGATGGAAACGCTGGGCATCGACGAGGACACGCCGATCGAGAACCGGCTGCTGACCAACTCCATCGAAAGCGCGCAGCGCCGCGTGGAGGAGCGCAACTTCGGCATCCGCCGCGACGTGCTGAAATACGACGATGTGATGAACAAGCAGCGCGAGGTCATCTACGGCCAGCGCGACAAGGTGCTGGAGAACGGCGACGTGCACGACAGCGTCGTGAAGATGGTCGAGGAGTCGATCCGCGACAACGTCGCGCAGTACACCACCGACAACGACGATCACCTCAACTGGAACATGGACGGCCTGCGCAGCTATTATCTGGGCTGGCTGGTGACGGACAGCGACCTGCGCTATCAGCCGCAGCAGCTGGAGGATCTGGAGCGTGACGAACTGGTCGTCCTGCTGACCGAGCGCGCGATGAAGATCTATGACGCGAAGGAGCAGCAGTACGGCCGCGAGCTGATGAGCGAGGTCGAGCGCGTCATCCTGCTCAACACCGTCGACCGCTACTGGATGGATCATATCGACAACATGGACGAGCTGCGCCGCGGCATCCATCTGCGCTCCATCGGCCAGTACGACCCCGTCGTGGTGTACCGCAACGAAGGCTTCGAGATGTTCGAGCACATGGTGGCCGCCATCCGCGAGGACACCGCCCGCGCGATCCTGACCGTGCAGCTGCGCAGCAATAAAGAGCCGGAGCGCAAGCCCGTGGCCAAGATCACCGGCACCAGCGGCGGCGACGGCACGGACAAAAAGCAGCCCGTGCGCAACACCGCAGCCAAAAAGGTCGGCCGCAACGACCCCTGCCCCTGCGGCAGCGGCCTGAAATACAAAAAGTGCTGCGGCCGCAACGCGTCCGACAGTGCGAACGGCTGACGGCGGACACGGCCGCATTCAGGATCAAAGGAGAAAAAGCACATGAAGCTGGGCATCATCGGCCTGCCGAACGTCGGCAAATCCACCCTGTTCAATGCCATCACGAACGCGGGGGCGCAAAGCGCCAATTTCCCCTTCTGCACGATCGACCCGAACGTCGGCGTCGTCGCCGTGCCGGATAAGCGGCTCGACCGCCTGTGCGAGCTGTATACCGAGGGCAGCAAGGTGCCGCCGATCGTTCCGGCGGTGATCGAGTTCGTCGACATCGCGGGTCTGGTCAAGGGCGCCAGCCGCGGCGAGGGGCTGGGCAACAAATTCTTGGCCAACATCCGCGAATGCGATGCGATCGTACACGTCGTGCGCTGCTTTGAAAATGCGGACATCATCCACGTCGAGGGCAGCGTCGACCCACTGCGCGACATCGAAACGATCGACCTTGAGCTGATCTTCGCGGACCTGGAGATGCTCGAGCGCCGCATCGCCCGTGTGACGAAGGACCTTAAGGGCGATAAGAGCCTGCAAAAGGAGCTGGATCTCTTGCAGCGGCTGAAGGCGACACTGGAGGCCGGACGCCCCGCGCGCGCGCTGGAGTGCGACGAGGACGAGCAGGCCATCCTGCACACGATGGCGCTGCTGACGCTAAAGCCGATCATCTACGCCGCCAATCTGGGCGAGGACGACTTCTCCGGCGGCGAGCCGACCGGCAACCCCCACTACCAAAAGGTGGCGCAGCTGGCCGCGGCCGAGGGCGCGGAGGTGCTGCCGATCTGCGCGCAGATGGAGGCGGACATCGCCGACATGGATGCCGAGGAGAAGCAGATGTTCCTGTCCGAGCTGGGGCTCGATCACTCCGGCCTTGACCGGCTGATCCAAAAAAGCTATCATCTGCTGGGGCTGATCTCGTTCCTCACGGCGGGCGAAAAGGAAGTGCGCGCGTGGACGATCCACCGCGGCTGGACGGCGCCGAAGGCAGCCGGACGCATCCACACGGATTTCGAGCGCGGGTTCATCCGCGCGCAGGTCGTGGCGTTCAAAGATCTTGACGAATGCGGCAGCCTCGCCGCGGCGCGCGCCAAGGGCTTGGTGCGCACCGAGGGCAAGGATTACGTCATGCAGGACGGCGACGTGGTCGAGTTCCTGTTCAACGTATAACACAGCCCCAAAACGGAACGCTAACGAACGGCATGATCGCGGTCATGCCGTTTCATTTTCGGGAGGATCGCCATGGACATGGATCTTGCACAGGCCGCACGGCGCGTGAGCGCGCTGCGCGAGCAGATCGACTATCACAGCCGCCGCTATTACGACGACGACGCGCCGGAGATCGAGGACGATGAGTTCGACGCGCTCACGCGCGAATTGCGGCAGCTCGAGGAGCGCTATCCCCAGCTGATCACGCCGGACAGCTACACCCAGCGCGTGCACGGCGAGGTGTCGGCGCTGTTCTCGCCCGTCGAGCACGAGGTGCCGCTGGGCAGCCTGCAGGACGTGTTCTCGGAGCAGGAGGTGCGGGACATGGACGCCCGCATCCGCGAAACGGTGGATGCGCCGCTTTACGCGGTGGAGCCGAAGATCGACGGCCTGAGCGTCGCGATCGAATACCGGGACGGGCGCTTTTACCGCGGCGCGACGCGCGGCGACGGTCTGGTCGGCGAGGACGTGTCCGCCAACCTGCGGCAGATCCGCGCCATCCCCGCCGTGCTGAACGAGCCGGTGGAGCGCCTGATCGTACGCGGCGAGGTGTATATGCCGCGCCAAAGCTTCGCCGACCTTGTGCGGCAGCAGGAGGAGAACGGCGAAAAGCCGTTCAAAAACCCGCGCAACTCCGCCGCCGGGACGCTGCGGCAGAAGGACAGCAGCGTCGTGGCGGCGCGCGGGCTGTCGCTGTTCGTGTTCAACGTGCAGCTGATCCGCGGCGAAACGCTCACCGGCCACACGCAGTCGCTGGAGCGGATGCGGCAGCTGGGCCTGCCGGTGATCGAGGGCACGACCCTGACCGGCGACATCGAGGAGGTCATCGCCGCGATCCGCCGCATCGGCGAGCGGCGTGCCACGCTGGCCTACGACACCGACGGCGCAGTGGTCAAGCTGGACGATCTTGCCGCGCGCGAGCGGATCGGCAGCACCAGCAAGTTCCCCAAATGGGCGATCGCCTACAAATATCCGCCGGAGGAAAAGGAAACGGTGCTGCGCGCCGTCGAGGTCAACGTCGGCCGCACGGGCGTGCTGACGCCCACCGGCATCTTCGATCCCGTCACGCTGGCCGGGACGACCGTCACCCGCGCGACTCTGCACAACATCGATA
>JAJXDX010000162.1 GCA_021640185.1 Oscillospiraceae bacterium
TTGGAGAAGTGTTTCCTGAAGCAAAGTACCAACGTTGTGTGGTACATTTCTACCGCATGGTGTACTACATAATGGTACACACTATCTTCCTGGATCATTAGTTCCGGAGCCCTTGAATTCACTATATTTTGGAGGTTAATATGCAGATCGACAAATCGAACAGGGAAACATTCGAGTCTGAAGTATATATTCATGACAGTATACTTGATGAGTTCCGATTTGATCGCGGAAAGAAACATCTGCATTTGCACATCACGGATACTTATCCGTGCCTAAAGCAGCGCTCGATCGATTTTTTTGAGGTGATCGGATTTGAGATGAGTGCGGGGAATTACTGGGGGCCTTCGGAGCGTATACTCGATTTTGAATATATCGTCGAGGAAAAGACTTTGATCCCCCGCCTTTTTGAGAAAAGGAAAAATGACCGCTGGCCTGATTTTGATGTGGCAGATCCAAGCAAATACATCGAACTGCTGATCACGTTTGTTTCGGGGGATACGCTGCGGGTGGCGTGTGAGCGCATGATCATTTGAATTTACATGCAAATGAGTAGGCTCAGCCGGTGCAGCATACGCTGCACCGGCTTTCCCGTCTATAGCACGGACGTGAACTGGCCACCGTGACGAAGGGCGGAAAAACGTTCGCGTACAGCTATGGTGCGGACGGTGTGCGCACGCAAAAAACCGTTGACGGCGTGACGACGGAGTATTATACTGTTAGTGAGCGGTTTTCTGCCGAAAAGGCGGGAAACGGGGCGCTGATGTGTTGACGAAAGGCGGAGGATGAGACGTGGATAGGAACGAATTTATCGCACGGCTGAAAGAAAACGGCATATCTCCGCAGATCGTTTCTTTTGACAGCAGCGTGGGCGATGGCTATCAGGTGCAAAAAAACCGGTGCGGCTGGGAAACGTTCGTCAGGGAAAGAGGCACGGAATACGAGTGCGTCGGCTTTCCGTCGGAAAGCGATGCTTTGCAGCATATGCTTGATGAGATCATCGGCATGTATACAAAAATCGGCCGATCTACACCGGAGCCTTAACGTTTTGGCGATCCCGATATTTTACAGACGGCGGGGAGAGATGACGAAATGGGTGCATGGGGTACTTCGTTATACGCTAATGATGCAGCAAGCGATATCCGCGGCGATTATATCGATAAGCTAAGACGAGGCAAAACGAATGAGCAAGCTACGCAGGAGCTGATCGACAAAAACCATGAGATCATGGGAGATGAGGAAGAGGAGCCTCTGTTTTGGTTCACTTTGGCAGACACACAATGGAACTACGGCAGGCTTTTGCCGGAAGTGAAAGAAAAAGCGTTGTTTTTTCTTTCGGAAAACCATGAATTGGAACGATGGAACGCATCGGGGCCGAAAATGATAGCAGCATGGAAGAAAACGCTGAAAGATCTGCAAGAAAAACTGTGTCTGCCGCAGCCGCCGGAAAAGAAAGTGTCAAAGTATCGGCTGTATCGATGCCCGTGGAAATTGGGCGATGTTTTTGCCTACCGATCGTCCGGTGAGTACAGTGTCCAAGCGGGATATGGTGGGAAGTTCGTGGTTTTTCGGGAAGTATCGGAGGATGTATGGTGGCCGGGACATATCGTTCCCATCGTGCAGGTTTATGACTGGATAGGCGACTGCCTACCAAATATCGAGCGATTATCCGGCTTGCCGGTCCTGCCGACATTTCTTCGACCTGTCGGCTTGGGGAGTGCTCATCTGACCGAAAGGGAAAGCTGCATACAGTTGATCGTTGGAACAAAAAAGAATATGCCAACGGATAATTTGATCTATCTTGGAAATTTGCCCGGTGAGGATCTGATCCCGTTTCGTGGATATGACTGCTTCACAAGCTTAATTGCTGTAGGCTGGGAAACGAGCAGGCTTGATCACAAATTCGAGCATTACGTTATCGACAGGTACAACGATTTTCATGGATCGGCTGCAGCGCCGCCGTCCGGCGAGTGATCTGCGCGGGGAAGCCTGACCCCGGATAAAGCGTTTCTTTTGTGCTTCCTGCCGACATTCGTCCGCTTTTTGGCAAATGAAAAAGAGCGAAAAGGAGAAATGATCGGTATCGATCCGGATCGGCCCGAAATGAGGGCCGCACAGGGGGAGCACCGATCTTTCGGACGAATAGCGGCGATCGGCGTTTTTGTACCGCAGAAGATCTATTTGATGAAAACCGGCAAAGAAGGGAAAGGTGACCGAACGATGGACGAAACGAACATGAATGACCGGCAGACAGAACAGGCACAAGATTGCCTCTTGTTTTTCCGCCTTGCCGAAGACGGCGAGGAGCTGTGCAGCGGCACCTGCTACCAAGCGCTGCTTGACTACATGGCTGCGCGCTGCGACCGTTTCATGCTGGCTTATGTTTTGGCTGACGGAGAAAAGATGTCGGCAGAAATGCGGCATATCGAGCAGCAGTTGCGTCCGTACCGGTTGTTTTATCGGCGCACGGGCGGTTGGCCGGGGGCCATATTCGATCATTCGATCGTCAGGCGCGGCACGACCTACCGGGTCACATTTTACCGGCTGTGTGCCGAAAGTATGGCTTTTCTGCATCAGGCCGACGGCCTGTTTTCATGGATGCCGCCCGATAGACCGCAGGATCTGGGCTTTTATCTGGGCAAAAAATGCCGCTTTTATTCTTCCGGCGTGGCGCGTATCGCGGCATTTTGCCATGCCACGGATGATGATCTGGCGTTTGCCGATAAAAATGCACTAGCAGCGCCGGAAGATCTTTTTATCCCAAAAGATGATAGCATATCGTTATATGACGAAAAGCGTTGAGGGGTGAATGAATTGGAGAAAAAGGTCGATTTTTGGCCCGATGGGTATCCATTTGACGGCGAAGGATACCAGCGCTTTTTGGACTATGCTTTTGCCACATCGGACTTTTTTATGCTCGTCTTCGTCGCCTACCAAGGCCACATGACACAGCAGAAAAAGGCGCTGCGAGAGGAACTTAGACCATACAAGGTCAAGCGTCGGACGGATCCCAGCTGGCCGGGGACTTTGGGCACCTATTCGATAAACACCCGGTATCAGGTGACCTTTTACCGCACCGATCCGCAGGCAAAGGCGATCGTGCAAAAGATCCCGTCGCTTTATGATCTGACAGGACATATCCTTCCACAGGATCTGGCGTTTTTCCGCGGTGATCAATGCTGGTTCGCCTCGGTCGGTCATGAACAAATGGCTTTTTTGCTGCACGCGACAAAAGAGGATATCGCGCTGATGACAGAGATCGGCGCGATAAAACCGGGGGATGTGGAGCCGATGACGGATGACGATCTTACCTACTACGCGCAATTTGATGAAAAACTGGTGAAGGATCGATGATCCACATTTGGAGGGGCCGAAATGGTCGATCTGCAGGGGTATTTGCGGGCGAGGACGGTCGAGGCGATGTCCGCTTGGGCGGAGGAGGACATCTATGCCATCTCGTTCTTGGTTTATGCGAATGAGGCATACGAATACGGCGGCTATACGAATTTGCCGCATTTTTCGGTCAGCTACCGCACCGAGCACGATCTTGCCGGGGCGGATGCGCTGTCCGAAAAGCGCTGGAACTACGCCTTTTGGCCGCAGGACGAAACGCCGATCATCGACACCGCCGATGAAGAGAGCATGAAGGTGCTTTTGGCTTGGTACGGGGAGAACGGCATCGACCATTTGGGCCACGAGGATCCCGCATCCTGCTATGATGACGAAATGAGATACATCGGCAAAGGGCCGGGTGGCTATGCCGAGCTGCTTGCGCAGATCACGGCGGTGGCCGCCGACCTGCAGACGGGCGGCTATATCCGAAAGAAGTTCGGCAGACCGATCCCGATCATCATCCACGACTACGAATACTCGTGGTATACGGTAGAGGCGACCAAAACGGCCAACGCGAACGGCGAGGCGGATACTTTTTTGACCGCGATGAAACGGCTGGGACTGACCGAGTGAAAGGCAAATGCCGATCTTGCCCGGCCGTATGGCCGGGCCGTTTGGGCAGAAGCGTTGCGAGGATGAACGATGAAGAACACACCTGCCTTGGCTGAGCTGCTTTATCTGATCGCGTGCCATGAAAAAGGAAGATGCGATCCCCGGGCGTTTTGGGGGCGGAGATACCGTTCTTCGCTTGCCCGGTCGCTGGACATCATGGCTCTGCTTACCGATCTGATCGGCGCGGAGAGGGAGATGACCGACGAAGAATACATGGCGATACGATGTTTTCTTTTTGGCAGCGTCGGCGGTATCTTTCCGGACGGCGGCGACATCGGCGCATTGCGGGCAGAAACCGAGCGCGGCCGTTTGACGAACGGCGAACGGGAAACCGTCGATCTGATGGAGCGGCTTTTGCACAAGATCCGGATCTTGCTGCAGGAAAAAGGCCGCGGCGGAAAACAGCAGATCTGGTATCTGCTGTCTGCGTTCCACAACCTGCCCAAATCATTCCTTGATCCGCATACGCATACGGTGTTCGATCTGGGGATCCGCCCGATCGATGCCGAAGAGGCCATCGCCTATGCAAGAGCGTATATGAACGTGCCGTGCGAGAGAGGCGAACGGCCGGAGAGGGGAACGAAATGAAAACACCGCTTGTTTGCCGACCGATGCGCAGCTATAAGGCAGGCGCGGCGATTTATTCCATGATCGGGCTGGTGCTTTTGGCGCTGACGGTCACCGTGGCAAAAACAGAGCCGGTATCGGTAGGTCTGCTTTTTCTGGGGCTGTATCTTTTTTGCGCGATCGTATCGCTGGGGCTATACCGGCTTTCGGAGAACACGGTCGTTTTTCTTGCAGAGAACATCGTGACTTTTGAGCCTATCCGGAAAAAATATCCGGTCTTGCCGTGGGCGGCGGTGAAAAAGGCGTATTTGGTTCGGAATTTCAAGGGACAGCGGTTTCTTATCCTTTCTGCCGACGAGGTCGGCAGACGCGACCTGCGGCGGAGAGCGCTTTGCTACACGAAGGTGCTGGACGAAAACATCCTGACCGTCTGGCTCGACTGTGTGGAAAAAGAAGATGAACGGCCGCTGCTGGAACTTGTCGGCGAGAAGGTCGGGCAGATCGTCGATCTAGGCAACAGACCGCGCGGAAAAACGGACGACGGGGTGGTAAAGTGAAAAAGGCCGTGCTCTTCCTGCTTTGCGCCGTGTGCGTTTCGTTTACCATCGGCGCCGCGGCCTTATCGGCGGCACCCGAAACAAGGCCGATCGAACAAGAGGAATGCGACCGTCTGCGCCGATCGGTCGGGATCACCGCGCTTGATCAAGAGCCGAATATCCGGTCGCTTACCGGGTTCGACATCCGCGCGGACGGGGCGGTGCTTTTGGGCACGGACGATCCGCAAAAGACGGTCGCCGCCTATACGCAGGACGGGACGTTTTTGCTCGGTTTCACTTTCCGGTGCAGCGGGGGTCATGGGGTAAAAT
>JAJXDX010000163.1 GCA_021640185.1 Oscillospiraceae bacterium
GTCGGGCGGCAACCAGCAGAAGGTCATCCTCGGGCGCTGGCTGCTGACCGATCCGACCGTACTGCTGCTCGACGAGCCGACCCGCGGCATCGACGTCGGCGCGAAGTACGAGATCTATCAGCTGATCATCGATCTGGCCGCCAAGGGCAAGACCGTGCTGATGGTATCGTCGGAGATGCCGGAGCTGCTCGGCGTGTGCGACCGGATACTGGTGATGTCCGGCGGCCGTCTGGCGGGCGAGGTGGATGCCTCCACCGCCACGCAGGAGCAGATCATGACCTTAGCGGCCAAATACGCCTGATCGGCGAAGAACGGAGGGACACCCCATGTCAGATACGGTAAAAAAACAAAACGCGCTCACCCGCCGCCTGCAGGGCTTCAAGGCGATGGACAAGGCGGATAAGCGCCGCACGATATCGGACCTGTTGTTCAACAACGCCATGTACATCATCATCGTACTGGCGATCATCTATATCGCGATCCGCGTCCCGGCGTTCCTGTCGCTGTCGTCGCTGATCAACATCCTGTCGCTGACGGCGGCCAAGCTGCCGATCGCGCTCGGCATCGGCGGCGCGATCGTCCTCACCGGTACGGATATCTCCGCCGGCCGCGTCGTCGGCCTGACGGCATGCATCGCCGGCTCGCTGCTGCAGTCGACCACCTACGCCAAGAAGCTGTTCCCGAACCTGCAGACCCTGCCGCTGTGGCTCGTGCTGCTGGCGGTCATCGCCGTCGGCGCCGTCGTCGGTCTGGTCAACGGCTTCTTCGTGGCCAAGTTCAAGCTGCATCCCTTCATCGTCACGCTGTCCACGCAGCTGATCGTGTTCGGCTCCATCCTGATGTACCTCATGATCGGCTCGAACAACGGGCAGACGCTGTCCGGCCTCGATCAAAGCTACACCGAGTTCGTGCGCGGCACGCTGTTCACGGTCGGCGGGGTCGCGGTGCCCAAGTACGTCCTCTACTCCCTGATCATCACTGTGGTGATGTGGGTGATCTGGAACAAGACGAAGTTCGGCAAGAACATGTTCGCCGTCGGCTCCAATGAGGAGGCCGCCAGCGTGTCGGGCGTCAACGTGTTCTGGACGATCGTGCTCGTGTTCGTGCTGGCCGGTGCCATGTACGGCATCACCGGCTTCATCGAGGGCGCGCGCATCGCCTCCTGCTCCGCGAACACCGGCCTCAACTACGAAAGCGACGCCATCGCGGCGTGCGTCATCGGCGGCGTGTCCTTCGTCGGCGGCACCGGCAAGATCAGCGGCATCGTCATCGGCGTGCTGCTGCTGCAGATCATCTTCGTCGGCCTCAACTTCCTCTCGGTCGATCAGAATATGCTCTATATCATCAAGGGCCTGATCATCCTCGTCGCCTGCGCGATCGATATGCGCAAATACCTCGCCCGGAAGTGATCCGGACGGCAAGGAGGCAGTGTTATGGAAAACGAACGTCCCGTCCCCCGGCATGAGCCGGGCGGCCTGTACGCCAAGGTCAAGATGTCGGTGCACAGCGCGAACATCCTCGTCGCTGTCGGCGTCGTCGTGCTGGTGCTCGTCACGGCGTTTTTGATCCGGCACAACGGCTTCACCGTCACCTTCGATACGGACGGCGGCTCGTTCATCCAAAGCGAACGCGTCCTGCACGGCGAAACGATCTCGCCCGACACGCCCGTGCGTGAGGGCAGCGTGTTCACCGGCTGGTATCTCGACCGGGCGTGTACCGTCCCGTTCGATCCGCAGACCGATCCCGTCACCGGCAGCATGACGCTGTATGCCGGGTGGCGCACCGCCTCCTGAGCTTTACCCTCTCCTATGTCGGTATCTCCCCCACCGGCATCTTGTCAAAAGCGCCCCGGCCTCCCCGCCGGGGCGTTTTTTGTTGTCCGTAAACGGCCGCCGCATCGCCGCCGATCATGTCAGATCGAACACGCGATAGCCCAGCCGCTCCAGTTTCTTTTGCAGGGCGCAGAAGGCGCGGATCGGCCGGCGGTCGGGCAAAAAGCCGCCGATCCGTTTCACGGGAAAGCCCCGAAAACGGATCACGACTGTCGGCGTGCCGAAAAATATGTATTCGCCCGTCAGCACGTTCTTTGCGGCAACACAGCGTCCGGAACCGCCGGGATACCGGCGGGAGAACGCGGCGCAGCACTGCGCAAGATCCACGGTCACGCTGTGCGCCGCGTCGGCGCACATCATCCGCTCCGCCGTCAGCAAAACGATCTGCTCGGCAAAAAAGTATTCGCCCGGCCGCGCCGCATTCGGCGCCCTGTCCCGCTCCATGGCCGTTCTCCTTTTCATCTCAGTCCTCGGCGATCGACAGATCCGCGCAGAAAAGATCCAAACCGCCGCCCTCCGCACCGTGGATATGATAGCGCGACGGCACGCCGATGCCGTCCGGCCGCCGGTCGTCGACCGTAAAGCCGGATACCTTCAGCGGCGCGGCAGGGACTTGCCCGTTTTGGGGCGATGCGTCACGGCAATACAGGGCAAAGCGCTCGTCCCCGCAGCGGATCTTCAGCAGCAGATCCGCCTGTGCGTCCGCCGGGGCCGCGAGCTCGTCCACCAAAACGTCGCGCCCCCGGACACGCGCCAAAAAGCGCGCCTTCGTTTTTGCGTCGCTCGCCCCGCCGCGCTCGCTTTTTCTGCACCACGCGACGAACGACACGCCTAAATAGGCCAAGCCGAGCAGAACGATCACGCCCTCGACCAGCAGCGAATACCCGTATGCGCCGTTTTTCTGCAAAATGAAGCCGGTCAGTCCAAGCACGGGAACAAGCAGAACATATGCGATAAGGAATTTGCTTTTCATCCGTTCTCCTCCTGCAGATCGCGTTCTTCCCGATAGCGATAGATCGCGACCGGCCGCCGTTCGTCCTCTCCTCTGCGCCGGATCGGCACGGTCATTTTGCGCACGATCCGACCGTGATCTTCAGATAATGCTTCCGATACAAACGGTTCCTCGTCCGGTAGTACCGCGGATATTTGGCCACGAGGACGCCGTAACGCGCGTATGCCCGGTCGATGGCCTCACCCCACGCCTCGTCCATAAAGCGGACAAGATCGGCGCGACAGGCCATATCGAACGGCCGCTCCCGCCCGTTTGCCCGTATCCACAAACCATCAGCCGCATATGGCAGCAAAAGATCGTACAGCAAATGGCACACCGGCAAAAAATCGTCGATATACGCCTCGATCCCGGCGGAGTATTCGCTCTCGGCCGTCATCCGGCCAAAGCCGAACAGCGCCTTGCACGCATCGTTTCTCTCATACCGGCGGAGCATATCCGCCACCACGCGATCGTCCGCCTTCAGATCAAGATAGAAATTCAGCGTCCCCACGCCTATCCCCTCCGTTCCGGGCGGCCCGCCCCCGTCTCCCACAGGATCTTCAGCGCCTGTCCGTTCTCCTCGTCACACATCAGCGCAGTTATCGCCTCCGGCAGGATCTCGATCTTGCCGTCCGGCCTGCCGCCGTCGTCCAGCTGCCGGATCGTCACCGTTTCGTCCCCCAACGCGGTAACGAACCCTTGGACGTCGTCCAGCCCGCTGTCCCACAGCTCGATCGTGACGACCGTATGCTCCCGCTGTGCGTGGCGCAGCACGGCCGCCGTCAGGCTCTCCCCGCGGCCGGCTTCGATCGCCGGGTGCCGCTGTCCGCGCGCCCGGTACAGGCGGTCGATCTTGTTCGTATAGCGGCTGTCCCGCTCCAGCGCAAAAACATCCTCTGTCCGCACGACCAAAAAGCCGTCGTACCTCCCGGCCGGGGAAACGGCGGAAAGCAGCAGCTCGTTCTGCGTGACGGCCGCGATATACCCGCACGAAAAACGGCCGGTGTCCTCGCGGTCGGTATACACCGCGACCGGGCGGCCGTCCCCCTGACCTGCCCGAATGTGCTCTGCGTCCATGCGGCTCCTCCTTGCTCCGATGATCATATATACTTTCGATCATAGAATACCGTTTGCATCGTCATTTGTAAAGTGACGATCCGCACAAGATCCGCCGCGCCGATCTGGACATGATCGCCGATCGGGGCGCTCCGACCTTCCCGTTTATGTCCGCCGCGCCCTGCCCTACGGCAGCGATCCGCGTAGCTTCCGCCACCCAGATCGTTTATTCTTGCTTTTTTATCGGAAGGATTTTCCGATAAAACTTGACATATACCGATCATTCGGTTATACTAACAGCACAGAGATATCTAATGTTTAGATGATTTTTTGGATATAAATAAGCAGATCCACTGCAGCGATCACTTTCGCGTCATGCTCCTTTCCCGTCAGCGCAAGATCAGGCAAAGAACATCATGGGCTCTTCAGACCCCTCTTCCAAGCCTCCATCGCAAATGCACAGGCCATAGAGCGAAAGGATGATAAGCATGAAAAAGAAAAAGCATCGCAAAAGATCACTTGCCGCATTCCTTGCGATCGGTAAGCGGATGATCTCACTTCTGTCTATCACGATAATGCTCTTTTCTTTTTTCTGCGGATGTTCACTGAAAGCCCCTGGAAGAGATCCTGCGAGTGACCGAAAAGAAGGACAAGGTTCCGAGTGCAAAGCATTTTACTATTCCGCTCGACGGGTCTACGATGCGGCGATAAATGTCTACACCGGAGAATTGATCAGCATAGAGCTATACGAAAAAGGGGTCGATATTATTGCTCCCACATATGCAATTAAAGTGAAAGTGAATGAGGTTTTGAAAGGTGATCTTCAGCCCGAGGCTGTGATCAAAGATCTGTGTCCTGCCGGTTTCCAGGACTTGGGGTGCGATTATCTGTTTATGACCGGTGTTGATCCGGCTTATGGCTACGACAGCAACACCTATCAGAAAGCCGATCATGTGTATTCCGGAAAGGTGCTAAAAAAAGAACTGTATCGTCCGACAACGGAAACACTGACTGCCTTGTATAAGATCACTGTAGAAGTGAAGGAGGTCATGAAAGGCGATCTTAGACCGGGAGAGATCTTTGAAGATGTCACCTCCGGCCGACAGGAAGAGATCCGTGACGATGTGATCTTTATGACAGCAAAGAACGATCCTTATCTGGGGCAGTACCGTCTGAATGCCTCATGGATCATTTATAATAATTTCGGAAACCCGTACAGCATGGTAAAATTGCCGGGTGATAACCGCGTGGAATACACCATGCGATTGCCCGATAACGAGGCTTACAAAGGCTTTGATCATGGGATAGCGCCGCCGAAAACGGAAGATGAGTTGATGCAGCAAATTCAAACCCCACTGGAAAACGATCCCTATATACCGTTCATTCCCGGCGCAGATGGCATATCCGTTTCTGCAGAAAAATGACTTTTTCCTTTTAGCTTGATCCTACGTTCAAAAGACAGGAGGGAAGCCCTTAGATACGACCGGGCCTTTCGGAAAATTCCTGCATTTCGTCAAAAGCAAAAGGCGGATCATCCT
>JAJXDX010000164.1 GCA_021640185.1 Oscillospiraceae bacterium
ACCAGGCGCAAAAAGCTTCATTTACATGGGTTTCAAGCATTTTTAGCCGTTATTTCCTAAAAAAGGGCAGACTGCCCCTAAGAAAAAATCCATCCACTATGCTTTCCAACTGCCGGAACAGAACGGTATGCCTGCCTTAGAACAAGTGATGCGTCCCGTACAACAGACTGCCTAAAAAGCAGCAACCGGAAGGCATAACGCCTTCCGGTTACATACTACTTTCAATTACTCCCTAACGACACAACGCTAAAAAATCGGGTGGCTTTTATTACAGCGGCGGTGCAGTCACGTTCAACATCTCATCGGGTGGCAGCCCGCACCATTAACCGCATCGGCGGTGTAACCAAGATCTTGGAGCGAAGAGCGGCGGTCCAAAAACCGATGAGGCTTGCGATCATGAAAGCTCTTTTCCGTCCGTGGAAATGGTGACGATCTGCCACGGGATGAATTTTTCGCTGTTTTTCAGAGCGGTTATTGCCGCCTGCGCCAAGCTGCGCATGACGGAGCTGCCCGAAGTCGCTCAAGGGCGCTGCTGACCGTTAGCCCGCCGGACGCGGCGGGCAGCGCCCGCAAGCAAGCCGATCCGGAGCGCTGCTAGCTTCAAGCACACCGAACGCGGCAGGCAGCGACCGCAAGCAAGCCGATCCGGGGCACAGCTAACTTTAACCACCCCGGACGCGGCGGGCAGCGCCCGCGGACAAGCCGATCCGGGGCACAGCTAACTTTAAGCCCACCGGACGCGGCGGGCAGCGCCCGCGGACAGATCGATCGGGGGCACTGCTGACTGATAAGCCCGCCCGACGCGCCTTGGCGGCAGCAGGGCGTTAGACAGCCCTGCACCCCGCCTGCTCTCCCGACCGCGCACCTCACACCGGCAAGCGCCGGGCGGCTCCCGCCGCCCGGCGCTTTTTTATTTTCGGTTATTTTACTGCCGAATTTTTCCGAAAAACGGTTGACATCCGTTGATCGTTCAGTTATACTGATAGCACAAGGATAACTCTGGCCGACATAAATTTTTGGTCAGAAAGAGGTGGGTCCGATGCAGTAGGCATTTTCGCACCATGCTCCTTTCCCGGCACCGCAAGATCTGGCAGACCTAATGACCGATCAACGCAGGACCACAACGAAAAGGAGAGAATGAAAACGCGCACAAGACCTTGGACGATCCGCAAACGCCGGCTGGCCGGACTGATGGCCGTCGTGATGCTGCTTTTGCCCCTTTCCCTACCGATCGGGGCCGAGGATGCGGCACCTGCCCTGCCGGCACGCATCGTGGCGGAGGACACTGCCCAGCGCGGCATCAACAGCAAGACCTTCACCCTTTCGGACGGCACCTATCTGGCCGTCGCCTACCCCGAGGCCGTCCATTACCAAACCCAAAGCGGCTTTGCCGCCATCGATAATTCCTTCGTCCCGGCGGTGCTGGTCGGCGATGCCATGACCGGGCAGATCCGCCGCACGGACGACGTCGCGGCCGCACAGGCCGCCCCCGCCGTCAGCGGCACGGCCTATTGGGCCAACCGGGATAACCCGTTCTCCGTCGCGCTGCCGCAGCGGCTGGATGCCCGCGCGCCGGTCGTGCTGCGCCACGGCAGGCACACGCTGCGCTTTGCCGCCGAGGTGGCGGCGGATACCGCCGTCTGGAGCGTGCCGGAAGCCGCCGAGGACGCGAACGCCGCCGACGACATCGACCTGACCGATCCCGCGCAGGTGCGCGCGGCCAACGACCAGGACATGGCCGCGCCGAACGCGCGCGCGGCGGTGTCCTTCCCCGGCGCGTGGACGAATGCCGACCTGCATTACGCCGTGGCGGGGCAAAAACTCAAGGAGAGCATCCTGCTGCACGATGTGCCGCAGCAAAGCGATTTTTCGTTCCTGTTCGCCTACGACACGGATATCCTGCGCGCCGAGGTGCAGGAAGACGGCAGCGTCTGCCTGACCGATAACGAAGGCGAAACGGCGTTCTTCATCGAAGCACCGGTCATGTTCGACAGCGGCGAGGGCTACACCAACGCGGTCGCCGTGACGGTGGAGGAGCTCGACGGCGGCTGCCGCTACACCCTGACGCCAGACCGCGCATGGCTGACCGACAGCGCGCGGGTGTACCCGGTCACGCTCGACCCGACCGTGGAACCCGAACCGGCAAAAACCACGCAAAATACACACTATATCCACGACAACGGCGTACAGGAAAGTGATCCCGATAAAAACTACATAACGACCAACCGGATCTATATCGGCACCAGCAGTTCCGGCAAGGAAGGCCGGATGTACTTCAAACTGACCCAATGGCCGACCGTGGATGGATTGAACGCCGCCACGATAACGGAAGCAAAGCTGCACCTGAATTATTTTAATCAGTCCAGCTATCAGACGGGAAAAAACATTAAAATCGAAATCCGCTATCCGGAAACAGCATGGGACACCTCCACGATCAAATGGTCAAACCAACCCAAGTTTACCGGAACGGCTCATATCGGTGCAGAAGTCAAAGACAAGGTCGGTGTGACCGGTGGTGTCGAAAGAATCGACGTGACCGATTGGGTACGGGCACGGTATGCCTCGCCCAGCACAGACAAGGGGATCTGTCTAAAACCACACGAAGTATCTGCCGCCAACGGCCGCGCGTGTTTCATCAGCAGCGATTATAGCGCCAGTGATCAACTGCGGCCGATCATTCATATCAAATATATGATCGGAAGCGGGCAGGCCATAGGTGTCACAAGCGGTCAGGTCTATTATTTGCGGAATGTAAACAGCGGAAGATACCTTGATGTGCCTAACGGGAATAATACTGACGGGACGGATCTTATCCAGTATACGCTGAAGGGCGGAACAAATCAGCAGTTCAAACTGGTATACGATGCCTCCACCAAGGATTATTCCCTCTCCCCCATGTGTGCACCCAACTCAGCCGTCGAGATCACGAACAGATCAGCGGATAACGGTGCTATAGTCCAGATCTGGGCAAAGCCGTCCTCCGGCGTGATGAACTCTCAGCGCTTCGATATCGTCTATAGCGGCGGCTCGTACCGTCTGCTGTCTTATGCAAGCAAGTACGCAAGCGCCGTCGTCGTTGAAGGTGCCAGCAAAAATGACAGCGCACCGATCATCCAATATACGAACAACGGCACAACGAACGGTTTTTGGTATTTGGAGCCGGCAAACAAAACGATCAAAACCAATGCAAGTCTATCCGCAAATTCGGGCTATGATCGGAATGCAGCCGCGACCTATGCGCTGACTTATGCGCGCAACTATAATACGGATTACAAATACTTTACCGATAGCAAAGGAGATGGTGTTGACTGCACCAACTTTGTTTCTCAGTGCCTGCTTGCCGGCGGTATGCCCGAGATCCCCAAAAACCCCGTTGTCATAATATCAGATAAAGAGGACGATACAAATTGGTTTTACCTCAATGTTCTTGGTGATCGCGACTGGGTTTCGCGCTCCTTTTCCAGTGCAACACATTTCTATGAGCACTGGGGACAGACCAATATGAGGGCTTTCCAAACGATCGAATATGCCTCCGGCAGTGAGGCCCTCAAAGACATCGACTTCTTGCTGCGGTACCTCAAAAAAGGCGATGTGATCCAATTAAGAACAGCTGGCACCGCTACGGTGCGTCACTCCATGATCGTCTACGACGATAATGCGACTTGTGACGGTAGACATAAAGGTGTCAGCGGAGAGTGTTTAAACTATAACAAGAAGGAAATACTATACGCACAACATTCCGATGACTTCGATAACGGACATTTGCGCGCTCTTCTGAAAGATAAAGAGAATGGAAACAACATTTTGATCATAAAAATCAAGAACGACGTGTAAAAACCGTTTATTCCGCTTTTCAGTAAGAGCCATGGAGGTGTTATCATGAAAAAAACAACCACCTATCTGCTGTTGGGCCTTTTGGTCGTATCGATCGTTGCTTCCGGCTTCGCCGTCGATGCAGGGCTGATCATGGACGAGGACGATCTGTTTTACTTCAAACCGCCTTCCATCTTCACCACCAAAGAAGAACGCCTGAAACATCTAAGGTCTCCCAACAAAGTACGGCCCATGCTCGTCGAAGATCGGGACAGAGAATTTCTTCTCGGCTATCTGGAACACTTTAAAAACGAGAGCCTGAACGGCAGCGAAAGCCCGGAAGAAGCCGAGCGGATCACGCGCAAAAACGAACTGATCCAAGAGTATAAAGACTATGTCGCCGAACTGTACGGGCAGACGATGACGACCGAAGAATACCGCAGCCACTACGACCATCTGATGGATCTGATCGGAGAAATGCTCCCGTTGGAACCGGAACCCACCCCGCAGGAACAGCTTTTGTCCAAGGCAAAGGTCCTCCGGTCAGGTCTGGACGATGAGCTGACGTTCAGTAAGCGGGACGAAGAATATCGCCAAGTGTGCAACATCGATCTCCCGATGCTGAAAACACTTATCACACACCTGAAAACACTGCAAAAGCAGATCGAAAACGGCGAGATCACCTACGAGCAAAGCCTGCAGGAATACGAAAAATGCTTGGAGGAGTTAAAGATCGCCCACCCGGGCCGTTACGAAAGCGTAATGAACGACGACGGCGAATAAAACCGGCACGGTACACCGATGACCTTCAACTGACCCCATCCCCCGGCCGCTCCCGCGGCCGGGGGGGAAACCCTAAAGCAAAGGAGGTTCTTGGATGAAACGCCTTTTCCCCTTGCTCTTGGCCGCGATCACTCTGCTGCTTTGCCTGTGCGGCTGCGGTGAGAACGGCACGGAAAAGATCTGGAAGGGAATGATCAAAACGGAAGAAGGCATGGCGACCATGGAAAAGCTGTGCCAGATCGAACCTGACTGGACGCAAGAACAGATCAAACAACTGATGGGCAGCTACGGCAAGGACAGAGGGTCCAGTTCCGTGAGAGAAGCATTCTACGATGTAGAAGAAGGCAAAGTGGCTCGCGTGATCACCCACTACATAGATGGGCACGACAGTGTCGAGGTGCAGCTGATCGATACGGCGACCTCGGAAAGCGTGACCGTCGTCGGCAAGACCAGTCTGCCCTCCGAGCATTATATCCCGTCGACACCGCAGACCTATCCCTTCCTGCCCAAGTAAACGCCGCCACGATAAAAACAGGAGGAGTTCCGGATGAAAAACCATCTGCGGCCGGTCATGACCATGATACTGGCAGTCGTTCTCCTCGGCCTGATGCTTTTCTGCACCTCCTGCGGAAGGAGCGAAGAGCAGGACTGGGCCGAAAAGAAAGAACAGATCCTTGCGATCATGGATGACGGTGTCGACCGCGAAAAACTGGACAAACTGATGCAGATCCGCCCCGGCTGGACGGATGAGCAGATCCTGAAGAACATAGGAAAACCGGACGGAGAAGGCAGCGGATCGCTCATCTTTTGGTATACCC
>JAJXDX010000165.1:0-4431 GCA_021640185.1 Oscillospiraceae bacterium
GCGCGACCGCGTCGGCAAGGCCTCCAAGGTCAAAGAACTGATCAAATAAGTTTCCGACCAATAAAAACGGCGTCCCATCCGGGACGCCGTTTTTCGTATCCGATCGGTCAAAAAAGGCGCGGCTCATGCGAGCCGCGCCTTTCTTTTGCCGAAAACGGCATTATCCCCGCCCGTCAGGGCGCGTCAGACACGATGCCGCTCTGCGGTGCCGCCGTCCTTTGAAAAAAATCATCGGCGATCTGCTCGGCGGCCGAAAAGATCTGCTGCCGCGCCTCGGGCGGACAGCCGCGCAGACGGCGGCGCACCGGCAGCCCCCAAACAGAGAACAGCCACGGGCCGGACCACTCCCCTCGCCCGACCGGCCAGAACACGCCGGAAAGCAGGCTGAGCGCGGCACGGCGCGGCGGCATAAAGATCACCTTCATCGGGTATTTGATGATCGCGAACAGCCACTTCGGATAATGCGCCGTGATGTTCGTGAACGTGATGCCGGGATGGACGATCGACAGCGCGGTGTCCGTTTCCCGGGAAAACAGCTCGTCGAGCGCATACATCAGGTATCGCTTGGCGTTGCCGTACACCTTCGCGGCCGAGCGGCGGGTCGAAAAATCAACATCCGCCGGGTCGGCGTGGGAATAGCCGTTCGCGATGCTGCCCACCGCGACCACCCGCGTATGCTTTTGCCGCATGACGGGCAGCAGCGCACGAACAAGGCAGTACGGCGAAGCGAAATCGATCTGGAACACGTTGTCCAGTCCCGTTTCGCACCGGTGGCGCGGGATGCTGTAGGCGCCGGCGTTCAGGATCAGCACGTCCGGCGGGTCGGCGGCCAGCGCACGCGCTGCCGCCGCGACCGCGGACGGATCTTCCAGTTCCTGCGGGATGCGGGACAGCTGCACCGCCGGCCGGAGAGCGCGCAGCTCCGCCTGCAGGGCGGCCGAGCGGCTCTCGCTGCGATCGAGCAGGATCAGCCGTGCGTCCAGCTGCACCAGATAGCGGCACAGCTCACGCCCCAATCCGCCCGTCGCGCCGGAGATCGCCACGCTCTTTCCGGCAAGCGACCGCGCGTTGCGCGAAAGCCACGTTTTGGCGGTCATCGGTTCAGTCCTTCTCGTAAGCGGACAGATCCGTCGCGTAGCAGTACCGGGCGGAGGTGAATTTGCCGAAGATGTACTTGTTGCTGGCCGACTCGCACATCGTGTACAGGCGGCCGTCGACATAAACGATCTCCTCGCTCATCGGCGCGATCTTGATGCTGCGGTGCATCGAGGACTGATCGAGCACATAGCGCGGCACGGTCTGTCCCAGCACCGTGACCTCGCCCTCCGCCTTTTCGGCATCATACAGCGTCAGGTGCGAGAACGCGACGGCATACGACGTCGACAGGCAGATCCGCCCCTCGCCGTCAAAGCACATCCCCTGCACAAGACCGGGCGCGGAATAAGCGCGCTCGATCGTAGGCGAGATGCCGTACTCCGCGGTCTTGTCCAGCGGATAGACCAAGATCAGCGCCGTGTTCTCGTCCCCGGCCTGCGTGCGGTAATGGTGGCTCTCCGGCGTGGGATAGTTCTGCTCGCGATAGAACTCGCCGACATACAGCTTGTCCCCCTCGACATGGACGAACGCGACCTGCAGGGCATCGTCCGCCGTCTTGGTCGAAAACACGCCGTGCGCCTTCACGGTGTCACCGTTCTCGGCATTGCGGATCTCGCGGTAGTCGTACACGACCAGCCCGTTCTCGTCCGCGATATACACGTAGTCGCCGCTGACGGCCACGCCGCCGACGTGGCCGAGGAACGGCTGCCCGTTCTCGTCGGCCAGCCACAGGCGGCGCGTTTCCCTGCCGGTGTCGCGGCTGACGGTGGACAGCTGCGAGGCCTGACCGTCGCTGCGGTAGCCGGTCACATAGAACTCCTTGCCCCACTCGTCATAGGCAAGCCCCTGCACGATCATCCCGCTGTTGAGGCCGGGGATGACGAACGAGCGGGACGAGCGCAGATAGTATTCGGCGACCGACAGGCGGAAAAAAAGCCGCACCCCGAGCAGGAGGACAAGGATCACCGCCAGCACGATCAGCAGGATATTCCGGACGATGCGTGCAGCGCTGCGCGGCTTTTTGGTTTTGGCAGACATGAGGTCGACCATCCTTTCTTTCACGTTTAAGTGCGGCACATCTTCATCACCAGAGAGGTGGGCAGCACCTTGGACACGAAATGGTAGAAGCGATAGAACGCGCGCGGCGTATAGATCGCTTTTCCGCGGGCGGCCCGAACGACTGCACCGTCGGCCACCGCCTCGGGATCCGAGTACGGCAGGGTATCGAACTGCTTGCTCTTTCCGGCGGTGATGTCCGCTTTTTCGAGGAACTCCGTGGACATCGGGCCGGGGCAGAGCGCCAGCACGTTGACGCCGCGGCTCTTCATCTCCATGCGCAGGCCGCGGGCAAGGCTAAGGACATAAGCCTTCGTCGAGGAATAGACCGTCATGCGCGCGTTCGGCGCGAACGCCGCGATGCTGGCCACTTGGATAACGAAGCTGTCCTTCGGCATATACGGCAGCACGGCGGTGGTCACGGCGGTCAGACCGCGGCAGTTGACGTCCACCATGCGCACCTGCGTGGCCACGTCACTGTCGACCATGTCGTCCAGCTGGCCCAGACCGGCATTGTTGATCAGGATCCGCACGCGCGGCTGCTCGGCGGCCAGCCGCTCACTGATGGCCCGATAGCTGCTGTCCTGTGTCAGATCCAGCGGTAGGCACTCGACCGGCACGGGGCTGTCCTGCGCCAGCTGCTGCAGACGGTCGGCGCGCCGGGCGATCAGCCAGATCTGATCGAGCTTGGGGTAGCGCCGCACGACGCTGCGGAAAAAGGCCTGTCCCAGTCCGGCGGACGCGCCGGTGATGATCGCGATATCCATAAGATGATCTGCTCCTTTCCTGTCACGCGGCAAAGCCGCTCATGCTGTCCATGATACCATATCCGGCGCGCCGGGTCAAGCGCGCCGCATCGCGCAGCCGGTCGGCGAGCCGGATGATGCGGCAAACATCTTCCCGTTCAAGGCCGTTTTGGCCGATATCGATCGGCGACGCGCCCATCGCCCGCCCTCCTTCGCAAACATCGCAAAGTATACTCCTTTTCGATCAGATCGTCAAGAACGGCCGCTCGTTCGAGGAATATCCGTTCTCTTATCTTGTTTGGCAGGCTGCATCAGGCAAAATTCAAGCAGAATATATGTTCTTTATTTTGGCGAAACCTCTTGCATTTTCCGCCGATGGCGTGTATACTATAAAGGAAATGACGAAACGATAAGGAGGTGCGGCGATGGACGCGGCCTATATTGCGATCGATCTGAAATCGTTTTTCGCCTCGGTCGAGTGCGTCGACCGGCAGCTCGATCCGCTGACGACGAATTTGGTGGTGGCGGATGCCGCCCGCACCGAAAAAACGATCTGCCTTGCCGTCACGCCCGCGCTCAAGGCGCACGGCATCGGCGGCCGGGCGCGCCTGTTCGAGGTCGTCGAGCGCGTGCGGCAGGTCAACGCCATGCGCGCCCTGTCCGCCCCGGACGGAAAGCTCACCGGCCGCTCCTGCTTCGCGCCGGAGCTGGAAAAGGATCCGTCGCTCGCGGTCGATTACCTCGTCGCGCCGCCGCGCATGGCGCGATATATCGAGATGAGCACCAAGATCTACGGCATCTATCTGAAATATATCGCGCCGGAGGATATGCACATCTATTCGATCGACGAGGTGTTCATCGATGCGACGGCGTATCTGCGCACCTACGGCACGACGGCGCGCGAACTGGCCATGCGGATCATCCGCGACGTGTTCACGCAGACCGGGATCACCGCCACGGCGGGGATCGGGACGAACCTATACCTGTGCAAGATCGCGATGGACATCGTCGCCAAGCACGCCCGGCCGGACAAAAACGGCGTGCGCATCGCCGAACTGAACGAGATGACCTACAAACGCCTGCTGTGGAGCCACCGTCCGCTGACGGATTTTTGGCGGGTCGGGCCCGGCTACGCCCGCAAGCTGGAAGCCAACGGGATGTACACGATGGGCGACATCGCACTGCGCTCCGAATGCGACGAAGAATGGTTCTATCGCACGTTCGGCGTCAACGCCGGGCTGCTGATCGACCACGCGTGGGGCGTCGAGCCGTGCCGCATCAGCGACATCAAAAGCTATCGCCCGGCCTCGAGCAGCATCAGCTCCGGGCAGGTGCTGCACTGCCCCTACGACATCGCGCACACGCGGATCATCGTGCGCGAGATGACCGAGGAACTGGTGCTCGATCTGCTGGAAAAGCGTCTGGTCACCGACCGGATCTGGCTGTCGATCGGCTACGACCGCACGTGCTTGGAAGATGAGGAGCTGCGCAAGGCCTACCGCGGCCCGGTCGCGGTGGACCGATACGGCCGGCG
>JAJXDX010000165.1:4441-5406 GCA_021640185.1 Oscillospiraceae bacterium
TGCTGGCGCTGTTCGACCGGATCGTCGATCCCCGGCTGCTCGTGCGGCGGGTCAACGTGACCGCCGCGGGCATCCTGCCGCAGTCGATGGCTGGGACGGATGCCCGGCCGGAGCAGCTGGATCTGTTCTCCGATCCGGAGGAGCGGCAGCGGCAGGAGGAAGAGGAACAAGCCATGCTGGAGCGCGAGCAGCGGCAGCAGCAGGCGATCTTGGCCATCCGCGAGCGGTACGGGAAAAACGCGATCTTAAAAGGGACGAACTATCTGGACGGCGCGACCTCGCGCGACCGCCACCGGCAGATCGGAGGGCATCAGGCATGAAAGAGTGCGATCCGCGGATCTACGAAAAGATCATCGGCCACACGCGCCCGGTATCGTCGCGGCATCCGCCCATGCCGAACGCCGAGCGCGCCGTGCAGTTCGCGCCGTTCGCCGCGCTGTCCGGGTACGAGGACGCGATCGACGAGGCGGCGCGCCTGACCGACCGGGAGCACGAACTGACCGACGGCTGCATCGCCGAGATCGACCGGCGGCTGCAGCTGCTGCGCGCCTGCCTTGCAGCGGCAAAAGAGGAGCGGACGGCACGGCCGCTGTTTTCGGCCGACGGAGAGGATGGACCGTCCGTCCCGCCGGTCACGGCCGTGTTCTTCACGCAGGACAAATACAAAGCGGGCGGCGCCTACCGCACACTGACCGGACAGGTCTCGCGCATCGACGAGGGCGCGCATCTTCTGCTTTTCACCGACGGCACGGCCGTGCCGTTCGAACGGCTCTATGCGCTGGAAAGCACGATGTTCGACGAAACGGACGGATATGCGGCGGACGGATAGCGAAAAGCTCCGGCCCGCAAAGATGCGAGCCGGAGCCTTCATCACGCCGTGCGCTTCCAGATGTACACGGCCAGATACGGCGGCATATTGTTGTGCGCCGTGTCGCCGCCGATCTCCTCCGACAGCTTGTCGTTGC
>JAJXDX010000166.1 GCA_021640185.1 Oscillospiraceae bacterium
ATCACCGCCAACGGATTCGTGCCGTCTACACGTTCGGCGTGCATCTCGTCCGGGGTGGTGAAGCCCGCCCGCAGGGAGAAGCCGTTGGTCGACAAAAAACAGGTGTCTGCCCGGTGGCGACGCAGCTGATCGATCACCGCCGGACCGGTGGTGCAATAAAAGCCGCGGCGCAGCGTGCCGCCGGTGAGGATGACGGTGTGGTCGCTCTGCTCGTCGAGCAGGGCGGCGATCTTAAGATCGTTCGTCACCACGGTGAGGCGGTGCTTCGCGGTCAGCTTTTGCGCCAAGGCGAGCATGGTGGTGCCGGTGTCCAGCACCAAGGTGTCGCCGTCCTCCACCAGCGTGGCGGCGTAGGCCGCCAGCGCTTCCTTTTGCTGCGGGCGGTGCACCTGCTTTTGCCGGAAATCCGGCTCCAGCGCCGTTTTGGACACGGGGATCGCGCCGCCGTGCGTGCGGCGCAGACGTCCCTGCCGCTCCAGCTCGTTGAGATCGCTGCGCACCGTGACCGAGGAAACGGAAAAGTGCGTACAAAGCTCCGGGATCAAGACCTTCCCGTTCTCGTTGAGCAGGGCGAGGATGCGGTTCTGCCGCTCCTCGGCGAACAGCTTTTCTGTACCTTCGGCCATTGCTTACCTCCGTCAGTTCTGTGTACTGTCGAACACGTCCACGTCCATGTCCAGCAGCCGCGCCACTGTCTTGAGCTCTTCCACACAGTCGCCGTACACACCGTGGATGTGGTTGCACGGGAAGCGGCCGAGGAACTCGTCCGCCGACACGCGCAGCCGGGCGAACGCCACCGGCCATTCCGGCGTGGTCAGGCTGCCCAGCGCCTGCGCCTCCTCGGGCGAAAACTCGATCAGCTGCGCCGGGACGATCGTCATGCGGTATTTGCCGCCCCTGCGCGCCAGACGCGCCAGCGTCACCTCGCCGCCATGGGCGAAATGATGCACGCTGGCCCCGCCCGCGGGGTAATAGTGCGTTTCCGGCAGTAGGGACACGTTTTTGAGGTTGACCGCCGGATCCATGCTGCCGCCCGCGAAGTACGTGGCGTGCGTGCCGGAGTTGGAGAAGAACCACACGTCGTGTTCCTTATCGTAATGGCGCACGTCCGCAAACAGCACGGGGCTGCCGGTGAGCAGCTTGAAGATCTGCATGGTCAGCGCGCCGTCCATGTCGGATTCCGTCGCCGCGACGATCGGCTCGTGCGGGCCGTCCATATCGTAGGGGTCGTTGAGGAACGCCTCGGCGATGTCCATGGTGACGTAGCGGTCGGTCAGGTCGCCGTGCGCCTTGATGCCGATGAAGTCCAGCCCCCGCTCCGCGATGATGCGGCGCAGGCCGTAGTACGAGCGCAGCTGGGTCTTCAGCTTTTCGGGCGTCAGGCCCGCGCCGTCGTAGCGGATCTGGCCGACGTGCCGCTCCAGCCATGCGAACGCCTGCTCGATATGCTCGGCCGGTTCGCGCTCGCCCGCGCGGATGATGTCGTCCTGCTCGATATTCTCGACATCGATGCCGAACTCGCGCTGCCACTGCTCGAGGTTAGCCACGGCGGTGTACATCCCCAGCGGGCGGCCGCCGAAGTTGCCGAAGGTCAGGCCGCGCAGCCGCCGCACCGCGGCCGCCGCGCGCAAGAACGCCGTCATCCGGGCAAAGATCGCGGGATCCTTCACCGTGCCCCACAGGCGGGTGTATTTGACGCCCAGCTGATCGAGCGTGCCGGCCGCCGCCAGCATACCCACCATGCCGCACTCCGACGGATGCAGGTTGGAGAACAGCAGATACGGGCCGGGAGCGAAGTTCTGCGCCACGGCCGTGAACTGCGGGTAGCACCAGATCGTATAATTGAAGATCGTGACCTCGACGTTCGCGTCGTGCAGACGCTGCCCTTCCTCGCGTGCGACGGCGTTGGTGTTGATCGCCCGCGTGCCCTGCACGACCTCGAACTCGCCGGTATCCTCCAGCGCCTTGGCGATCTGCGCCTGATAGGCGAGGTTGAGCGGCTCGTATTCCTCATGCAGATACGGACGGCCGTCCGACATGGTCAAAATACCGACACGGATCTTGTTCATTTTTGCGCCTCCTTGCTCTTTTGCCGGATGAACCGCAGTGCCTCGGCCGCCATGGCGTCAATCTGCGCCTCGTCTGCGCCGCCGCTGAGGTCGCGGAACACCTTGATGTCCTGCCCGACCTGACCGCCCGGCTTGACGAACGGCTCCATCACGACCGCGCCGTCATAGCGGATATCCGCCAGCGCCCGCATGATCTCGTCCCACGGCATATGGCCGCGCCCCGGCACCTTGCGGTTACATTCGCCGATGTGGAAATGCCCCAGATATCCGGCGCTTTGGCGAATCGCGTCGCCGATGCGGTCTTCCTCGATGTTCATGTGGTATGCGTCGAGCAGCAGCTTGACCCGGCTGCTGCCCACGGCATCGACGAAGGCGCGGCCTTCGGCCGCCGTGTTGAGCAGGCACTGCTCGTACCGGTTGACGACCTCCATGCACATAGTCACGCCGCAGTCCTGCGCCGTGCCGGCCAGCTGCCGCACGGAGCGCAGCGACTGCTCCAGCAGCCGGGGCTTACGCTCGGCCGACATCTGCACGGCCGGCCAGCACGCATACAGGATGCCGCCCAGAAGGTCGCCGCCCATCTGCTCGATGCACGACAGCAGCGTCTGCACGTAGGCGACGCCGCAGGCGCGCACCGTTTCGTCCTCGTTCGACACGTCATACTGCGGGGGCAGGCCGATGCAGTAGGTCAGCCGGATGCCCTCCTCGCGCGCCAGCGCGGCGAGGGCGCGGCGCTGATCGGCGCTCATCTCCGGCAGGGCGCCGGCCGCGAGCTCCAGAACGTCGAAGCCCAGCTGCTTGACCTTGCGGACATAGCGGGCGAAGTCCGCCTGCCATTCCCGCTCCCAATACGCAAAATATATCCCGATCTGGTTCATCATGTCAACTCCTTTTTCATTTTTGCGGCGGTGTGCACCGCCGACCGGTCTTCATCATCCCGCCGTCGCTTTGGGCGATGCTTCCTGCGGCTGCTGCACGGCATCGTACACGGCGGCCTGCTGCCGCAGCGCCGCGGCATACTGGGCACTTTTTTGCCGATAGACCGCGCAGGTGCGTTCGTCCGGCATGACCGGCGGCTGCGCTGCGGGCGCGGGCGCCGCCGCGGGCAAGGCGATCAGCCCGCACGCCACGCCGCCGAGGATCGCGCTGCCCCATGCGGCGGTATCGCCGCAGGACAGCGGATGATACGGCAGACCGAGCACGTCGGCCTTGATCTGATCGAAGATCCGACTGCGCGAGCCGCCGCCGACACCGTAGACCGCCTGTGCGCCCGCCTGTCCGGCGTCGCCAAGCACCTGCAGGTACAGCGCGTATTCGTAGGCGATGCCTTCCATCACGCTGCGGTACAGGGCGGCCTTTTCCGTTTCCCACGTCAGGCCGAGCCACGTACCGCGCAGCGACGGCACGTGCGGGCACGTGCGGCCGGTGAAATGCGGCAGAAACAGCAGTTCCCCGCAGCCGGGGGCGATCTTTTCGGCCGCCGCGTCCAGCGTGCGGTAATCCTCGCCGCAGATGTCGCGCAACCATTTGACGCACAGACCGCCGCCGCTGATATAGGCCAGCGCGCTCCACAGGCCGTCTGCAGCAGAGCGGGTCATCATCATCGTTTTGTTTTTGACGTCCGGAGAGAACGACGGCAGCGTGCAGGAGAAGATGGAGGCCGTGCCGGCCACGTCGTAGATCATCCCCGGCCGCGTGATCCCCGCGCCGAGCGAGGAGGCGGCCGAATCGCCGCAGCCGGCCGCGACCGGGATCCCGGCGCACAGCCCGCAGGCCTGCGCCATGTCTGCGGTGAGCGTGCCCACCGTTTCCGTCGGGCGCAGGATACGCGGCAGTTTATCCGGAGAAACAGCGAACTCGCCGAGCAGCGCTGCGTCCCAGCGGCGCGCGGCGTTATCCGCGAAGCCGGTGAAATGCAGGTGCGTGTCGTCGATATACGCGCCCTGCGCGTCCAGCCCGCACAGGCGCATGGTCACATACGCCGTGGGGGTGACGAAGGCCGCCGTGCGGGCATAAGTTTCCGGCCGCTCGTGCTTCCACCACAGGATCTTTGCCCCGTGCGCGACGGTGACCTGCCCGCCGGTGCGGCGCACGATCTCGTCCTCCGCGGTCTGCTTCATGCGCTGCACGTAGGGCGTGCAGCGCGTATCCAGCCACGAATCATACGGGGTGGAGGCCAGGCCGTCCGCCGCCACGCCGAGGATGCCGGACATCTGCGCATCCAGTCCGATCGCCGCCACGTCCTGCGGGGCGATGCCCGCCTTCTGCACGGCGTCGCGCACCGTGCGCAGGACACTGCCCAGCATCCGTTCCGGATCCTGCGTCGTGCTGCCCTCCTCGGGGTGCAGCAGGACGGACGGCTCGAAGCTGTCGGCAAGGCAGGTGCCATCCGGCCGGTAAACGGCCGCCTTCGTCCCCTGCGTGCCGATATCCGCACCGATCAGGTAACGGGCCATGGGCCACCCTCCTTCATTCCTTATCGAACACGATGACGTTCTTCAGGCCGTCGGCCGCCGCCGCGCACGCCACCGCCCGGCCGATATCCGTCAGCGGGACGGTGCGGCTGATCAGCGGCTTGACATCCAGCACGCCGGTGGAGATGAACCGCAGCGTTTTGCGGAACTGCGTCAGGCTGGCGCGCGTGGTGCCGGACACCATGAGCTGCTTATAGTGGATCAGGTTGGTATCCAGCGCGACCGGCTGCTTGCCGGCGGGCACGCCGCCGAAGAAGTTGATGCGGCCGTTGTTGCCGCACACGCGCAGCGCCATCGCCTGCGCCGCCGGCGAGGGGCAGGCGGTGATGCACACGTCCACGCCCGCGCCGTGAAGATCCTCGCGGATGACCTCTTCCACGTCGCCGTCGACGGTGATGAAGCCGTCGTCGATCGCCTTGGCCGTCGCCAAACGCTCGGCAGACAGGTCGCTGATGTACACGCGGCCGGCGCCCGCCATGCGCGCAAGCATCGCGTGCATGATACCGATCGGCCCGGCACCCACCACGAGCACGGACTCGCCGGGGCGGATGTCGCAGCGCTCGAAGCCGTTGCAGACGCAGGACAGCGCCTCGTTGATCGCGGCCTCGGCGAACGAAACGTGATCGGCGAGCGGGGTGATATTGCCCTGCCGCACCGCCGGGGCGGGGATGCGCATATATTCGGCGAAGCCGCCGTCGAGGTGGATGCCCAGCGCCCGGTACGACCGGCACAGGTGCGAGTTGCCCGACACACAGTCGCCGCACACGCCGCAGCCCATATTGGGCGCGACGCTGACGCGCTGCCCCGGCGTGTAG
>JAJXDX010000167.1:0-1531 GCA_021640185.1 Oscillospiraceae bacterium
TGCAGGAGCTGCTGCAGATGAAGGCGCAGCTGGCCGCGAACGACGCAGCCACCGCTACGGCTGCCGCGGCCGATGCGACCGTTCCGGCCGCTGCCTCTGCTCCGGCCGCGCCGCCGGAAGCCGCGTCTGCCCAGCCGCAGGACGATACCGCCACCGTGTGACGGCAGCAGGCTCGGCGCAGCTAATATGGCGGCGTTTAGGCCGCCGAACATCACACAGCTCAACATTTACGCTCCCTCGCCTGCGGGGCGAGGGGCGACCAAAGGGCATAAGCCTGCGGCTCGTGTCTTTCGGTCGCAAAAGCTCTTCATCCGTCGCGATCTGCAATGAAAGGGGAATTGAACGCAATGGGAAACGGGGCCGATCTGATCACCTTTGGCATCGCACTTGTTGTTTTTGCCATTACGTTGATCGTGGCCAAGCTTGGCCGGTCTTTTATGCGATATAACGACAAGACCAGGACGATCGCCGCCAATATGCGTCACGCCAAGGATCAGCAGGAGTATCTGTATTGGCGCCGCGAGCTGCTGTGGCACTATCTGCATCTGATCCCGTGCATGACCAAATCGGGCATGAACAAGCTCTGCTCCATGTTCCGCAAGGGACGGCATCATGACGACACACGGCGCAGCGACGGGCTGGCACATATCCTCGCCCCGTCCGTGGCCGGGCTGTGCATCTGTGCTCTTTCCCTGTGCGGCATCAGCTACGCTTGGTTCACCGCCACCGTCAGTAGCGATGCGGGAACGATCCGGGCGGCGCAGTACGGCGTAGAGGTCACGATCACGGATAAAGCCGGCACGGCCGTGAATACCACCAACGATCAGGCCGGCATCGTCACTGCTGCCCTTGCGCAGGGGGACACCTACAACGTCACCCTTAAGGCCACCGGCACGGCGACCCAAGGCTATTGCACGGTCGAGCTGAAAAGCGATGCCAGCGCCGCGCAGCCGGATAGCTGCTATTACACCATGCAGCTCGTCTCCGGCGATAACGACACGATGACCTTCACGATCAACACGGATAAAGCCTATACCCTGACGATCACGCCGCAGTGGGGCTCGTGCTCCATCGGCACCAATTTTCTGGATAATAACATCATGATCGGAACGCCGCCGGAAGGCGCCCAGACCTCCGAGGGCAGCGAAACGACCAACAGTGATGCGGCCGGGCTGACGAGCGCCGAGGCGCCGGATAACGAAGCCCCCGGCAGTGACACCAACATCGCCGCCCCGGTAAGCAGTGATACGCCCACCGCCGGCACATCCAAAACCGAGGCCGACCAAACCGGCGACGCTTCCTCCACGGAAAACGGCAGCACCGATAACAGCACCGCAGAGAACAGTGCCACCGAAAACAGTGCTGTCACAAGCGACACCATCGAAAACAGCGAGCCGTCTGCATCGGAGCCGGAGAGCGATAGCTCCGCACCGACCGTGAGCGACCCGCAGCAGCAGAATTGACCGTAAAAACAAAGACCGGACCGCGCAGCTCCCGTTCGCGCGGCCCGGCCTTTTTGTCCGCCGCCGAC
>JAJXDX010000167.1:1541-3768 GCA_021640185.1 Oscillospiraceae bacterium
CCAAAGGAGCAGCACATGAAGATCAAGGTACGAAACAGCACCTATGCCGAGGTCATGGCCAAACCGCCCTTCCCCCGCTTTTCACCGCAAAAGCCCGGCCTGTTTTTCCGCACGCTGACCTATCTGGCCGGTCTGCCGGAGCTGAAGGGCACGCGCTTCACCTGCACCCGCAAGGGCATGGAACAGCTGGAAAAAGGGCAGCCCTGCCTGTATCTGATGAACCATTCCGGCTTTATCGACCTCAAGATCGCCGCGCATATCCTGTATCCCCACCCGTTCCAGATCGTATGCACACAGGACGGGTTCATCGGAAAGCTGTGGCTGATGAAGCACCTCGGCTGCATCCCCAAGAAAAAATTCGTTCCGGAAACGGCGCTGATCCGCGATATGCTGTACGCCTTCCGCACGCTGCACACCTCCGTGCTGATGTACCCGGAGGCCAGCTACAGCTTCGACGGCACGGCCACGCCGCTGCCGGACAGCCTCGGCCGCTGCCTGAAGCTGCTGGGCGTACCGGTGATCATGATCCGCACGCACGGCGCGTTTCTGCACGATCCGCTATATAACGGCCTGCAGCAGAGAAAAGTAAAGGTATCGGCCGAGATGGAATATCTCCTCTCGCCGCAGCAGATCGCGCAAAGCACGCCGGAGCAGCTCAACGCCGTGCTGCGGCAGGCGTTCGATGTGGACTATTTTCGCTGGCAGCAGGAAAACAGGGTAGCCGTGACGGAGCCGTTTCGCGCCGATCACCTGCACCGCGTACTGTACAAATGCCCGGTGTGCGGCAGCGAGGAAGGGATGCACGGCGCGGGCACGCGCTTGACCTGCCGCGCCTGCGGACACACATGGGAGCTGGACGAATACGGCCGCCTGAACGATCTGTCCGGCGGCAGCACCTTCGCCCATATCCCGGACTGGTACGCATGGGAACGCGAATGTGTGCGTCGGGAACTGAACGACGGGACCTACCGGCTGACATGCGACGTAGACATCCTCATGGCCGTGGACTACCGCAGCATCTATCGCGTGGGCAGCGGAACGCTGATCCACGACCGGCAGGGCTTCCGGCTGACCGGCTGCGACGGGCAGCTGTCGTTCTCCCGTTCGCCGCTCGCCTCCTACAGCCTGTATGCCGATTATCACTGGTACGAGCTGGGGGACGTGATCTGCCTCAGCGACGAAAAACGCTCGTACTACTGCTTCCCCAAGGATCGCTCGGTCGCGGTGGCCAAGGCACGCATCGCCACGGAGGAGCTGTACAAACGCGCCAAAGCCGCGCAGGGAACACAAAAGGAAACATCCGCCGCCAAATAAACAGAGGGATCGCATGGAAAAGAAATACACTTTTCTCTTTCCGGGGACACGAGGCGACTTGCAGACGCTGCTTGACCGATACCCGAACAACGATCACCGCTTTTGGACGTTTGATAACTACACCGTAGAAACCACGAATGACGGCTGGAGATTCGGCGTGGCCCGCTGCGGACACGCCGGCGGTCACTATTTCATTCCGTCCGTGACGGAGCACGAGGGAAAACTACTGCTTTCCGGAACACTGACGCACATCGGCTCGTTTTCATCCGTCACGCATGACCGCCGGACGCACAGCCGGACCGGCACGATCTGTGTATTCGTGCTCCTCTCCCCCTTCATCTTCCTGATCTTGCTCGCGGTCAAAGCATGGCTCCTGCTCCGCGCACTGGTCGGCAAGATCGTCAAACGGCCGCCGCAGCGCGAGCCGACGCCCGAAGAACGCCTGACCGACCTGATGGTCGGCCATCTGCACTGTTCTCGGCTCTGACCGACGCGGCAGTCGCAGCCGGAACACCGAACATCACACAAACCGCAAAAGCGAGGAGCGCCGGGCCATGCGGCCCGGCGCTCCTCTCGCTCCCCTGTCTGTATAAAAAATGAGAATAGGCAGATCATCCGCACAAGCGTTCGGCATTTGCCGAACGCAATGTGCGAGCGGAACGGTCAGGCGCAGACGCCGCGATGCGCCTCTCCGGTGCGCCGCGCGTCGGCGCTTTTCGCCTGCTCTTGGGCAGCCAAGCGGCTGTCGAACAGATCGCGCTCACGCGCGATCGCCATACGGCGGCGGCGCCGCTCCGCCTTGCGGCGGGCAAGCGCCCGGTCGCGCACCGCCAGCGCGACCGAGAACAGCAGGATCGCTGCCTGCAGCATGAACAGCAGCCCCGAAATGACCGGCGTCAGCTCCGGCGAGAGC
>JAJXDX010000167.1:3778-5345 GCA_021640185.1 Oscillospiraceae bacterium
CAGCGGCACGAGCGCCAGCTCCTTCGTCGCGGCAAAATGCCCGCGCAGCAGCAGCCACGCCGCCGTCACCGCCAGCAGCGCATCCGTGATATACGAAACGATCGTGAAGAATGCCATCGTTTGTTCCTCCTCCTGCCCGTCAAGAACAGTTGTTCTACGCTTTCTATTATACACCTTTTTTTCGATTTGGCAAGCCCTTTGACGAAAAAAATCGAAAAAATGTTCGGCATTTGCCGACCGGCACGGATCTTCTTGGGCAAATCGCTCATCCTTCCCGGTCGACATGATCAGTATACCACGATCGCTGTCCAATAATCAGGACTGTGGCGGGCGGACGACAGGCGGGATAACAAAATTTGGCGGATCGACAGGACGGCCGATCTGTAGTATCATCGATACCGACAGGATCTGCAAGGAATATCCGAAAAGGCGTTCTCCATCATTTCGATGATGGACGGCAATGGACGGCATGACCGGCTGGTGCAGCAGCGGCCGCGGCACGATGTGGGATATGCTGATGAAGGATCTCAAGCAGCCCGCCGAGGTAGTGGATACCATCAAATCGAACATGAAGGCGGCACTCAAGCGCACCACCGGCTGACCGGTCGGGCACGCGGCCGGGAGAGGCGCCCCCTCTCCCGGCCGCAAAGCAGCGCAAGACCGGCGATCCGTGTTTTTTGCGGTCTGATCCCCTGTTTTTTTCAAAAAACAGTTGACAAAGCGCCGCAGTTCCGCTATAATAGTGTGCGTTGTGGCGGCCATTCCCGCTGCGGCAAATCATGGCCCGGTAGTTCAGCTGGTTAGAACGCTAGCCTGTCACGCTAGAGGTCGACGGTTCGAGCCCGTTCCGGGTCGCCATCTGCTGCTATAGCTCAGTTGGTAGAGCGCATCCTTGGTAAGGATGAGGTCACCAGTTCAAATCTGGTTAGCAGCTCCATTTCAAACATAACAACGCCCAGATCGTTCATACGATTTGGGCGTTGTTATGTTATCAGGCATTTATCACTGTCTTTTCCCTCGTGCGCTTAGCCTGCCCCTACATGGCCTCTCACCCTTCACGGGGCATTGACAGGTAGCGGTCCATCGCAGGAAACGGCACGCTCGACCGGATCAGAGCCGGTATCGCGATGATACTGTTAGTCGATGGACGCCGTAGCGGTATTCGGTCGTATCCGTCGGCAATAAAGGCTCAAGCGGACAAAAAGAACCCCTTGGCAGCACGGAAGATGCGGCACATCGCAAAACCGTGTTGACAAGAGGCCGGACAGCATGGTATGCGATGGTCATGCCGATCAGCGGTGTCGTTGGTCTTGATGAGCGCTTATCACCAAGCGCCACCCGTGGCGGCTCCGGCAAGAGCTACCGACGAATGGGAGCGTAACGATCCTTGTCCCCCATTGCGTCACCCGTTTTGACTTTTGTCAACACCCGTGTCGAATAGGGGCAGCCGTTTTCATTGGCGTATGCAAAAAAGAGCAGGTGCAGTTGATGCTGCATTTGCTCTTTTTTGCATTTATTTTGCGCGATAAAGCTATATTCAATTTGATGATTATTGAATACGCTATTT
>JAJXDX010000168.1 GCA_021640185.1 Oscillospiraceae bacterium
GCAAAGGCTGTAATTCTTGCAATGGGCTGCCGCGAGCGCAGCCGCGGCGCGCTCTGCATCCCCGGCACCCGCCCCGCCGGGGTCTACACCGCCGGCACGGCGCAAAGGCTGATGAACTGCGACGGCTACACGGTCGGCCGCCGGGCCGTGATCCTCGGCTCCGGCGATATCGGGCTGATCATGGCGCGCCGCCTGACGCTCGAGGGCGCAAAGGTCGAGGCCGTGTGCGAGATCATGGCGCACCCCGGCGGTCTGGCGCGCAACCTTACGCAGTGCTTGGATGACTTCGGCATCCCGCTGTATCTCTCCACCACCGTGGCCGAGATCCACGGCCGCGACCGCGTCGAGGGCGTCATCGTCGCCAAGGTCGACGAAAACCGCCGCATCCTGCCAAAAACGCGGCGCTTCATCCCCTGCGACACGCTGCTGCTCTCGGTCGGCCTGATCCCGGAAAACGAGCTGACCCGCATGGCCGGGGTCTTGCTCGATCCGGTCACCGGCGGTGCCGCCGTCGACGAGGACAGGCAGACCCAGATCCCCGGCATCTTCGCCTGCGGCAACGTCCTGCAGGTACACGATCTCGTCGATCTCGTGTCCGAGGAGGCGGAGATCGCCGGGCGCGGCGCGGCGGCCTTCGTGCGCGGGCAGCGCAGGACGGGAGCTGCTGTGGCCACGGCGGCCGGTGACGGTGTGCGCTATGTCCTGCCGCAGCGCATCCACACGGATGCGGGCGATACCCCACTGTTTTGGCGCGTCGCACAGCCGCACGGCCGCGTGCGCTACACCGTGCGCGCGGGGGACGAGGTGCTGTGCACCGCCGTCCGGCCAAAGGCCGCCCCCGGCGAGACGGAACGCATCGCCGTCCCCGGCGGCCGGCTGTCATCGGTCACCGGCACGGTCACCGTCAGTCTGGAAGAACTTGCGGAGGGACAAAAATGAAACAGCTCACCTGTATCGTCTGCCCGCGCGGCTGCACGCTCACCGTCCGTCAGGAGGACGACGCCCTGCACGTCACCGGCAACGCCTGCCCGCGCGGCGAGCGCTACGCCGTCGCGGAGGTCACCGCCCCCACCCGCACCGTCACCTCCACCGTGCGCGTCGCCGACCGGCCGAATACGATGGTCAGCGTCAAGACCGCCGCCCCCGTCCCAAAGGTCGAGATCACCTCGGTCATGGCAAAGATCCGCGCCGCAAAGATCGATGCCCCCGTGCATATCGGCGATGTCGTGATCCGCGACGTCTGCGGCACGGACATCGTCGCCACCATGGATCTTACCTGACCGCCGCCCGCCGATCGATAGGCACGGCACCCGCTCCATCCGCCCATTTCCCGCCACCGGTCAAGCAAAAAGCCGGGGCGATGCACCGCATCGCCCCGGCTTTTTCGCCTTTGTTATGTGATCACTCTTTCGCGGCCGCCCGGCGCTTTCTCTGCTCGATCAGCCAGAACCCCGCGCCAAGCGCCACCCACACCGCCAGCAGCAGGTACGACTGCGGGCCGATGCACACGCCGCTCAGGCCGGGGATCGGGATCAGCTGCAGCACCATAAAGATCACCGAAAACACGCTCCCGGCGATCGCCATGGCGCGCAGCGCAGGCATCCGGTCTCCGTCGCGCCGCATCGTCACCAACGTCGACGCACACGTGAAGAAATAGCCGACCGACGCGCCGATGGCGGACATATCCAAAAACCAGCCCAGCGCCTCGCGCCCCAGCACCGGACCGGACAGCGAGATCGCGATACAGAACAGCAGCGCGTTTTTCGGCGTGCCGTGCTTTTCGTCGATCTTGCCGAACACCGCCGGCAGATAGCCGTCGCGGCTCATCGAGAACATCAGGCGGCTCGCCGCCAGATAGAACCCCATGATCCCGGACAGCACGGCGCAGGATACCGCCGTGCCCACCAACAGCTTGCCGGGCAGCCCCAGCAGCCGCTCCGCCGCCGTCAGCAGCAGCCACGGCGTCGAGGCCGAACCGGCGATCAACTCCGGCCAGTTCTCCAGCGCCGCCGCGGCGATCGTGTTGTTCGCCACATAGACGAAGCAGCCGAACAGGATCGCCACCAGCATGATGACGTTGACCTTTTTGTGGGAGAACCGGAACTCCTCCGCCGCCTGCGGGATCGTATCGAACCCGACGTAAGCCCACGGCGCGATCGCGAACGTGGCGAATATCGCCGACACGATGCCGCCGGTCCCGGTGTGGGCAAACGGGTCGACGGACGTGTACGTGCCGTTCTTGACCGCCTCGGCCATCGCCGCTTTGTCAAAGCCCCACAGCGGCTCCAGATGGTCGAGCGATGCCTTCCCGCTGCACAGCGCGGCGATCGTCAGCGTCAGCACGGAACCGACCAGCAGCGCCGCCAGGATCGTCTGCACGATGCCCGCCTTCTCCACACCAAGGATGTTGAGCACACCGAACAGGATCAGCACGGCCGAGGCCAGCAGGATCTCGCCCAGCCAGACGTCGAACCCGGCGATCTGATAATGGAAACCGAATTTGAGGATGTCGGCCGGGCCGTCCAGCCCGTCCACGATCAGCCCGATCGCGGTCGAGTTCATCGGCACGTTCGTCAGATAGGCGGCGATCAAAAACCACCCGCACAAAAACGCCGCCCGTTCGCCGAAGCACGATTTGGCGAACGTGAACTCGCCGCCCGCCGCCGGGTATTTCGGCACCATGTAGGCATAGCTCAGCGCGATGACGATCATCACGGCCGCGCCGCACAGCATGGCGATCGCCGTTCCGGCCACGCCGGAGGTCGGCAGGAATTTCTTGCCGGGGTTGATGAAGCTGCCCCAGCCGATGATGCACCCAAAGGCGATCGCCCAAACGTGCGTCGGGCTGAGCCGCCGCTCCAGCGCGGCATCCGGTGTCTGTTTCGCCATATCTTCGTTCCTCTTTCCGGCGGCACATGGCCGCCTTGTTCACTTTCGTTCGGCATTCGCTCGCCGCCGATCACGCGGCACAGCCCATAGCCGTCGATCACCCCGCCGCTTTTCTCGCCGCATCTCTGCCCGACACGACCGCAGTGCTCACCGCCGACCACACATGATCGGCCATATCCATCTCATCCGCCATCCATCGCTCGCACACGATAGCCACCGGCGATCAGCCGCCCGACGCGATCGACGTGCCAAGCCTTGCCCGCCGCCGATCATGCAGAATGTTCCGCAACGATCGGCCACTGGCCACGACCGCACGCGACCGGCCGCGTCCATCTCGTCCATCAGCCACCGTGCCGCTCATGCGCGCTGGCTTTTCGTGATCGGCCGTCAGCCGCCTGACGCGATCGCAGCGTCTGCGATCAGTAAACGAATAAAAACGCATCCATCACTAGGCGGGCAAAGAAAAGCCGGCAGAACGACCGCATGGCCAAAGCCGGATCGCCAAATGAGCATATCGACCCCCGCATGGTCACACACGTGTTTATCCGGCATCAAAACCGAGCCGCCGCGACCGCATCGCCCCTGCTCGGCCGATCCGCGCACGGCATCCGGCCATCTGTGCAGAACGGCCGTCTGTTTCCCGGCAAAAAGCGGCATTCCCTCTTTCCGCCGCTCTCGTCCAAGGCGTAGTCTCGGCCGATCTCACGCTCTGCCGCTCCACCCCGGCTACAAACGATCCATTATCCCTCTGCGCACATTCTTGCCGCCCTTGCCGCCAAACCTTGACCGCTGTATCCGCCGCAGATCCGCCCACGGTTCGATGACCGCGTGCGTTGTCATCTCGTCCTCCGTTCTCGAACAGCCCACACTCGGCCGCCCTCTCGCCAACGGAGCCACGTTCTGCCGTCAGCAGATCCCGTTCGCTCTCAAAGCCCCGTCACATCAGCGACCGCCTCGGCGATCTGCGGCAAAAGCCCCGCGATCCGCGCCGCGTCCGTGCCGGATGCGGCCGGCGGGACGAACGTGCTCGTGCGCGGCGGCCTGCCGCACAGCACGCTGTACCACGTCAGCCCGGCCGCATAGCGCCCAAGATCGAAGCTCAAATGATACCCGTCGCGGCACAGGCTCTCGCCGCCCTGCCGGACGATGAACCCCGGCGCCCGATCGCGCAGCCGCTCGATGACCGTCCCCACAGGGATGATCTCGGCGTCGATGTCGGCCGCCGCCTGCCGGTATGCCGCCGTCAGCTGCGCGAACATCTGCTTGCGGTCGCAGCCGTAGCGGGCAAAGTCCGGATGATCCGCCCCGTCCTCATAGGCCCATGTTTGATGGATGAACAGCCGCGCCCCCGGACAACTCTCCCGCACGGCGGCGGCCAGCTCGTTGAGATAGGGCTGATAGCTGTCATATTCGCCGCTCGTGCCGCTCGATTGCTGCAGCGTGACCACGTCCCACGCCCGTAGGCGCAGCGCCTCCGGCAGCGAGATCGTGCCCACGCGCTCCCCGTTGATCTCATCGTCATAGGCCGCCTCTCCGCTGCGTAAGTTCTCCGCATGGACACGCAGAGGACAACCGCCGATGTACAGGTTCTCGGCGTGCAGCTGTACACCGCCGCCCGCCGCGATCTCGTGCAGGAACTTCTGCGCATCCTGCGAGAAACTGTTGCCGATGCTCAGGACGTTCATTTTTTTGCCTCCCACACCATCGATCGACAAGGACGCATACGCCTGCCGGCTCGTCTTTCCGGCGTTTTTCGTCCTTTTCAGCTTGGCGGACACCAATGGCCAAGGGCTTTGACACCGTATGGGCACATTGCAGCCCGACAAAACCGTGTGTTCCCCTGTCTATCGATGGCAGCATTGAATGAAACAAAATATGCTCATAGTATACCCTAAAGCCGTCGTCCCGTCAACCCTGTTCTCCAAACATCGCCCGCGTCCCATTCACATCGCTCACCATCCTCCCTGCAGCATGATCACCCATCCACATCCTCTTTGCATCGCAGCACGCTCCGCCGCCACCCGGCGCTTTCCGCCCCTTTCCCTCTGCACATGGCCCCTCATCGCTGTTCTCTCCTCCCACCGAACTCCGCGCGGACCGACCGGCCTTCTCTCCTCCTGCATTTTCCCGGCCGTTCTGCCAAAACGGCCCTTCTTTTCAGCAACAGAAAAAAAGGTTGACAAAACCGATCAAAACGCATATAATATCATCGTTGTTCGCTGACACCACCAAACAATACGGAGAGTTGTTCGAGCGGTCGAAGGTGCAGCACTCGAAATCTCCTTCGGCAAACGGAAGCTCATCTTCCGAAAAGCCTTTAACCGTGCGGGTTTTGGGCATTCGCCCGTCGCTGGCACACCGTGAGTTCTAACAGGAATTCTAATACAACTGAATACTTGCGTTAATACTCCTTCGGGAGTTTAACATATACGGAGACGTATCGAAG
>JAJXDX010000169.1 GCA_021640185.1 Oscillospiraceae bacterium
ATCACGCCCACCGCCGCGCCCGCGCCGGCGCGGGCGATGCCGCCCGAGACCACTTGGCTGAGTGCGTAGGGCAGCGTTTTCATCTCCTCCTGATAGATGTACGGCGTCGCGCCCACGCCCCACAGCGACTGGAACGAAAAGATCGCCAGCGTCAGCCACGCGGGGCGGACGTTCGGCAGCACGATGCGCAAAAGCACGCCGTATTCGCCGCAGCCGTCGATGCGCGCGGCATCCAGCAGCTCATCCGGCAGCTGCACCATAAATTGGCGCATCAAAAACAGCCCAAGGCTGGTCGCCGCGGCCGGAACGATCAGCGACAAATACGAATCGATCCACCCAAAGGCCGCCATCGTCTGATAATTGACGATATCGCCCACCGTGGGCGCGAACATCAGCGCCGCCGTGACCAATGCAAACAGCGTGCCCATGAAGGGCGCAGGGCTTTTGGCCAGCGGATAGGCCGCCGCAGAGCAGACGAGGATGTTGAGCAGCGTGCCGCACACCGCGATCAGCACGGTGTTGAAGGCATAACGGGCGAACGGCACGGTCGAGCCGTTCATCAGATCGAACAGCGCCCGGAAGTTCCCCAGCGTCGGGCTTTGCGGGAAGAAGCGCGGCGGGTACAGATACAGCTCGCCCGTCGGCTTGAAGGCCTGACTGACCGTCATCACCAGCGGCAGAACGCTGAACAGACCGAACACCGCGATCAGCAGCACGATCAGCGCCGTGCCGCCGCGGGAGCGGTCGGCGTGCCGCCCCACTTTGCCGGAAAATGCCATGCGTCGCCCTCCTCACTCACCGACACGCTTCACCAGCGCCTGCGCCAAGCGGTCGAACGTCAGGCACAGCACGAACAGCACCACGCTGATCGCACACGCATAACCGCGCTGGAACCGCAAAAACCCGTGATCGCGCAGGTGGTGCATGATCGTGTGCGTCGCGTAGCCGGTGCTGGGAAAGCCGGTCATCACGGTGATCGCCATTTCCGCCCCGAACGAGCCGGTGATCGACAAAATGACCGACAAGATCAGATGCGGCGTCATGGCGGGCAGCGTGATGTACCACAGCTCTTGGAACCGGTTGCGGATGCCGTCGGTCAGTCCCGCCTCGATCAGGCTGCGGTCGACGGTGGAAAAGCCCGCGCGCATCGTCAAAAACGACGTGCCCAGACTGACCCACAGCTGCACCACGATCACCGCCGCCATCATATAGCGCGTGTCTTTCAGCCAAACGATCGGCTCCGAGATCATACCCAGACGCAGCAGAAAGCTGTTGAGATAGCCGTAGATATCCCCGTCGAAGATCAGCAGCCACACCGCGAAGGCGTTGCCCGCGATCGACGGGGCATAGAACACCAGCGTCATCAGCTCGCGCACGCCGCGCGGCAGCTCGTTGATGACCCATGCGAGGAACATCGACAAAAGGAACCCCATCGGCCCGGTGAACAGCGAGAACACCAAGGTGTTGCGCAGTGCCGTCGGGAACACGTCGTCGTTGACGAACAAATCGATGTAGTTGCGCCAGCCGACGAACTGCGGCGTCTGGAACACGTTGTAGCTCGTGAAGCTCAAGACCACCGACATCACGACCGGCCAGATCGTGAACACGGCGAATATCGCAAAAAACGGCAGCAGCATCACGTAATGCTGCCGATAGCGCAGCATACTGCGCCAAAGCCCGGCACGCTCGGCCCGGTCTGCCCCTCGTTTTCTCACGGCTGCTCCTTTCTCCCGCCCGGCTCAGGAAAGCCCGAACTCGCGGCGGCGGATACGGTTCTCGTCATTGATCTTTTTGTTCTGCTCCAGCAGCATCTCGCGCGGGTCGGCATTGCGCTCGATCGTGTAGCGCACCGCCGTGCACAGATAGCGGTCGACCACATAGCTGGCCGCGATCTCCGGCACCGGCCGCACGAAGGCGCGCTGCGTGCGGATCGCCTCGCGGTCCGCGGCGGGCCACGCCAAGCGGTCGAAGGCCGCAAGGTTCGCCGTCGGCACGCGCCCGCTGATGCCGAGCCGGTCCTCCATCGCATAGGCATATGCGGTCTGCGTGTCCGCCTGCGTCCACCAGCGCAAAAACGCCCAGCAGTCGTCTGCGGCGGCGGCGCTTTCGAACGCGACGGCCGCCGTCACCTCGCTGCCGAGGCTGCGGTCTGCGCCCGACGTCCCCGGCACGGGCAGCAGCTGCCACAGTCCGCGGATCTCGGACGCGTAGAGCGAGAGGGTATTGTAAAAACTCAGATCCGCCAGCACGATCGGCGCCTCCCCCGTGCGAAAGCGCGTCAAGTGGTTCATCTGCTGCGGCACCTTATATTTGGTATACAGCTCCGCCCACTCGGTAAAGGCCTCCACCGCCGCCGGCTCGTCCAGCCGCGTGCGCGACAGGTCGTCGGTGAACAACGCGCCGCCCCGGCGCATCACCAGCATGGTGAACAGGCCGGTGTTGTTGGCGGAAACGGCGGAAAAGTCGATGTTCGGGAAGCCGACCTGCATCCCGTTCTGCTGCAAAAGGTACAGGCAGTGGTACAGCTCCTGCCACGTGTCCGGCGCGGCAAGCCCCAGTTCCGCCAGCACGTCCGTGCGGCAGTACATCATCATGAAGCTTTGCGTATCCGGCAGGCCGTACAGGCGGTCGTCCACATAAAACGGCGCGGCCGCAGCAGGATGGAAGCGGTCGAGGACTTCTTCGCACCCGGTAAAACGCGACAGGTCGCGCAGCGCCCCGCGCAGGCCGTAGCGCACGGGCAGCGCCCGCTCCTGTCCCACGGCGACGTCCGGGCCGCGCCCGGCGGACACGGCGGGCAGGATCGCATCCGCCGTGACCAGACGCACGTCGACGGCGATGCCCGTCTGCCGGGTGAAGCCGCCGTCGATCAGGCGGCGCAGCACCTGCGCCTGATCGCGACCGGAGGTCAGCCACAGCGCAAGGCTGCCGCCATTTTCGTCCGCCGTGCGATAGTCGCCGCCGAACGACGCCGCGAACGCCTGCAGATCGAACCGCAGCTGCTGCCAAAACCCGGCCTCCGCCTTCGGCGGCTGCTGCCCGGCGGGCAGCACGGCGATCTGGTCGAGCAGCAGCGGCTGCTCCGATGCGCCCAGCACATAGTCCGACAGGCTGCTGATGTTCGACGAGAACGCGTCCAGCCGCTTCGCGATGCGCTCCGGATCTTGCAAAAAGCTTTCGATCTGCAGAAGCAGCCGCCGGTATTCGCCGTAGCCGCTGCCCCGTCCGCCGCCGACGGCCTGCGTGCGCTCGGCCAAGGCCGACAGCGCATCGTACTGCTGCCGCAGCAGCGTTTCCCATTCCGGGAACTGCTGCGGGATCTCGTGGTCGCGGTCCTGATCGACCGTCGTCCCCACCAGCATCCGCACCCGCCGATAGATCTGCTGCAGCACGCGGATGCATCCCTGCGTTTCCGCCAGCAGCGGCGCATACGGCCCCAGCGTGTTCTCCAGCGTCAGGGTATAGGTGCGCCCCGCCTCGAGATAAAAGCGATACGGCTCGTCCCCGCCCGGTGTTACCCACTGCCATGCGGCGGAATAGTCGAAGGAGATCGCGCCCGCCTCGGTAAAGGGCAGCGCACCGTCGATCTTCAGCGCGCGCACGCTCGCCTGTCCTTCGGTGAAGTTCTGCTTGGCACGGAAGGCCAGCGTGTACAGCCCGCTCTCCTCCACCTGCACCTGCCAAGAGATCCACTGTCCCGGCGAGCGCCAGCTGCTGCCGCCGATCGCGCAGATGCGGTCGACGGCCGGGTCGGCCGGGCTGTTGAGCGCCGAGGTGCGGTCGGCCACCGGATACAGCGTCTGCGCCGATTTGCGCCATGCTGCCTCCGCCTCGACCGTCACACCGCTGCCCGCCGCCGGGCGCAGCCCCCGGGCATCGTACCCGGCGGCGACGTCCGCATACGCCGGTGCGTCCGGCTCCTGACAAAACGTCAGCCGGTCGACCGTGACGGCCTCCTGCACACCGATCAATGTCACGGTGTGCTCCCCGGCGGACAGATAAAACGGCAGCGCCCCGGTGACCAGCCCCTGATCGTCGGTCAGCAGCCGCTCGTACGTGCCGCAGACCTCGATCTGCGCCGGGGCGTATTCGTTGCCGCGCGCATCGGTCGTCAGCGGCGCGGTATCGTCGCGGAAGATGCGGGGCAGCGTCACCTCGGCCGCCTGCGTATACGGCACGGCGCCGTCCAGCCGCAGGCCGCGGCGGACGGCCGCACCGCTGCCGGGCGCGGTGGTGTATCGGATCCTGAGGGCGTACAGCCCCGCCTCGTCCACGGTAAAGCGGAACACGGCCGTCGACTGCTCGTCGGTGAGCACGCCGCCGTCGATGTGCACACCGCTGCTCTGCGCCATGTCCAGCGCCGACGCATCCACCTCCACGGCCGTGTCCGGCCTTGCGGCATCGGCATAGCGCGCCAGATATGCCGCGCACCCGCCGTCTGCCGTATCTGCGCCGTCCGCCGCCGTCTGCGCCGACGGGCCGTCCGCCATCGCGGCAAAGCCCGCCGGGAACGCAGCCAAAAGCGCCAGCACCGCACACACGGCACACAGCAGGCGGGATATCCTCCCCCGCAAGCTCCTTTCGTCCACGGTCGTGTCCTCCTTCCGGTCAAAAAACGGTCGGCGTGTGTCCGGCCGCCCGCAGACGGCCGGACACACGCGGCAGGCGGCGCGGATCAGCCGCGCTTCACGCCCGCCCAGTCATAGTGATCGTCCGGGATCCACAGCAGCACGCCGTCCGCCGGGACGCTGCTCACCTTCTGCAGCCGTCCGCCCGAATAGCGGTAGATCTGCGTGTCGCTCTCGGCCTTGTAATAAAAGCCGTCGACATACCCCGTCTTGAGGGCCAGATAACCCTCGGTCATCTGCTCGTAAAGGTAGGGGTTTTTCCCCTCGTCCTCGCGGCCTTCCACGGTTTCCGACAGGCGCACGGCCTCGATCCCGGTCTCCTCCGCGTGGTCGTTCCAGCTGGCGATCACGATCGTTTCCGGCTTGGCCTTCAGCGCACGCAGCCACATCCGGCGATACGTATCGCCGTTTTCGCGCGACAGCGCGGGCGAACCGCTCTGCAGCCCGTTGTGGCTGCGCGACCAGCCGGGGTTGACCCCATAAGCCTCCGCGCCGGAAAATTCCTGATCGAACACCCAGCCGAACAGCCCCTGCTCCTTCACGTTATACTTGCCCGCCTGCGCGATGGCGTTCGCCTCGCTGGTGTGGCCGCAGGCGTTTCGCACGGTGAACTTGTCGTTTTTGTAGCCGAACAGCCGCGGCAGCACGAAATCCACGAACAGCGGCTTGCCCTTCCAGTTGAAGTAGGTGTCCTTATACC
>JAJXDX010000170.1 GCA_021640185.1 Oscillospiraceae bacterium
GGGCGAGCCGGATAAGGGCAGCGTCGCGGTGTACGGCGAATACCTGCTGCTGCGCACGCGTGCGCTGCTGCCGGATAAGATCTGTTTGCCGGAAGACATCTCGCCGCTGGTGCAGGCGGCGTATGACACGGCGGCACAGCCGCCGGACGAGCATACCGCCGCCGCGCAGGAAGCTTACCGCGAGGAGCAGAAAATGCTGCAGCGAAAGGCAGACACCTACTGTCTGGAAAAGTCCTCGCGGGACGTTTTTGACACCTCGATCAAGGGACTGCTCGATACCGACTTCGCCTTTGACGAGCAGACGGCGCAGGCCGCCGTCCGCGACGGCACGGCGTGCATCGAGGTGCTGGTCGTCCACCGTGCGGCGGACGGGATGGCAGAGCTGCTGTCCGGCCCGGCCCGCGGCAGCCGCTATCGCGCCGACAGCCAGCCGAGTATGCAGGAGAGCCGGAGCATCGCCGCGCAGCGGCTGCGCCTGCCGGCGCATTTCGGTGCGCACTACTGCGTCGACAAGGTGATCGAACAGCTGGAGGACGCTAGCGAAAAGTACCTGCCGACGTGGCGGCAGTCGCCGATGCTGGCGGGGGAGCTTTTTCTGCTCCTTGACGAAAACGGGGAAGCCGAATTGGCCGGGCACAGGATCGCCTACGATCCGGCGCTCGGGCTGACCGAAAAGGAGGAAACACATGGAAACGACCGCCTTTGACCTGCTGGACGAGCCGTGGATCCGCGTCATGACGCACGACCGGCAGATCCGGGAGCTGTCGCTGACGCAGGCGCTGCTGCAAAGCCACGAATACCGCCGCTTGGCGGGCGAGCTGCCGACGCAGGACGTGGCGATCCTGCGCCTGCTGCTGGCCGTTCTGCACACGGTGTTCTACCGGGTGGATCTCGACGGCGCGGATGACCCGATCGAGGAGCGCGGGCAGGCGCTCGCCCGCTGGCGGGCGCTGCGGCAGGCCGGCCGCCTGCCGGAGGGGCCGATCCGCGCCTATTTGGAACATTGGCACGATCGGTTTTGGCTGTTCCATCCGGAGCGGCCGTTCTATCAGGTGCCGGGCGCAGACGTGGGGACGCTGTATAAGGCATCCAAGCTCAACGGCGAGCTGTCGGAAAGCAGCAACAAGCCCCGCCTGTTCCCGGTGCGCGCCGGTGTGGCCAAGGAGAGCCTGACCTACGCGGAGGCGGCGCGGTGGCTGGTCTATCTTAATGGCTTTGACGATACCTCGGCAAAGCCGAAGACTAAGGGCCTGCCGTCGCCGGGCGCAGGCTGGATGGGCAAGCTCGGACTGATCTACGTCGAGGGCGACACGCTTTTTGACACACTGCTGATGAATTTGACGCTGCTGCGGGACGGTCGGTCACTCTGGGACGCGCCGGATCCCGTGTGGGAGCGGGACAAGCCAAAAAGCGCCGAACGGACGGAGATCGCGATGCCGAACGATCCGGCCGCACTGTTGACCATGCCCTCCCGTCGGCTTTTGCTGGCACGGGAGGGGGATCGCGTTACCGGTTATTCTCTTCTGGGCGGCGACTTCTTCTCCAAGACCAATGCAACGGCGGAGCAGATGACGCTTTGGGAGCGCAGGAAGGGGGAAAAGAACGAACCGGACTACGATCAGCCCAAACGGCTCGATCCCGACCGGCTGATGTGGCGGGATTTTTCCGTGATCGCCGCAAACGGCAGCACAGGCCGAAGGCCGGGCGTCATCGCGTGGATCGCCACGCTGAAGGAGAAGGGCGTTCTGCCGCGGGGTTTAGTGATCCGCTCCTGCACGGCGGGGGCCAAGTACGGGGATAAAGACTTTTTCGTCGCGGATATCGTCAGCGATCACCTCGATTTTCACGCCGCTCTGCTGAACGAGGCAGGGGCGCTGTGGAACGAGCTGGTCGGCCGAAAGATCGACGAGATCGACAAGGCCGCAGAACAGGTCGCGCTGCTCGCAGAGCACCTGTTCAGGGCCGGGGGCGGCCAGCCGGGCAGCCCCGCACAGGATGCACGAAAAGAACAGGCCAAGCAGGAGTTCTATGCCGCGGTGGATATCCCGTTTCGGCAGTGGCTATCCTCGATCGACCCGGAACAGGGCGACGGCGAGGAGCTTCGCGCCGAAAAGGATGCGCAGTGGCGCGAAAAAGCGTACCGGATCGCCCTGCGGCAGGGACGGGGCATGGTCGACCGGGCCGGAACGCCCGCCTTCGTCGGCCGCTGGGTGGATCAGTGGTTTTATGCCTCGCCCATCGCGCTTGACCGGTTCGTTTTTGGGATCGGAAAACTCTTTGCCATAGAAAACCGAAAGAAGGAGGGACAGACCGAATGAGCAACAGGGAAATGGTGAAGGCATATGTGGCCAAACGGCTGGCACAGTGGGAAAATGCGGGCAACGAGCATGCCGTCCGGGCAGATCTGGCCAACCTGCGCCGGGGCACGGACAAGCGGCCCGGCGAGCTGCCGGAGCTTTGGGGGCTGCTGTTTCGCGATCTGCCGGAGGAGCTGATGAGCAAGACCGGCGAGCCGACGTGGGCGGAATGGGCGATCAGCGGCGCGCTGACGCTCTATGCCCTGCACCGGCAGGGGGCGGCGAGTTCCGTGCACAAGGAAGGCAAACAGCTGGGTACGGCCATCGGTCAGCTCGCGGTAAGCGGCGAGGGCCGGTTCGACGCGGTGCAGCGGCGTTTTATCACCTTTGCTACGGCGCACACCATGCCGGAGCGGATGCACCACCTGCGCGGGCTGATCTGTCAGCTGCGCAGCGAGGACATCCCGCTGGACTACGTCGCCTTGGCGGGCGACCTTTATGACTGCCAAACGCCGGACGGGGCCGCAAAAGCCCGTCTGCGCTGGGGACAGGATCTGTACCGGACAGCTTTGCGCAGCGAAGCCGAATAAAGAAAGAGAGGATAACGATCATGAATAACAACGAAAGGCTCTATGTCGATCTCCACGTGCTGCAGACCGTGCCGCCCAGCTGCGTCAACCGCGACGATACCGGCAGCCCCAAAACGGCGGTGTACGGCGGCGTGACGCGGGCGCGCGTGTCCAGTCAGGCGTGGAAGCACGCCATGCGTTTGCGGTTCAAGGAGCTGTATGCGGACGACGAGGATTTTTCGTGTGCTTATCGGACGAAAGATTTGATCAAGATGTTGGCGAAAGAGATGTGCCGTATCGCCCCTCAGCTGGGTCAGCCGGAAGCAAAAACCCTTGCTAAAGATGTTTGGTCGTTGCTTGGGATCGAGGAGGAGCCAAAGACCGAAAAGGTCAAAACGTTGACGTTCGTCAGCGAAAAACAGATCCGAAATATCGCCGGATGGGCGGTCGAAAGACCAAAAGAGATAGCGGAAAGCGCGGCCAAATCCAAAAAGGACAAAGCAGATCCGCTGACGAAAGAACTGGAAGATCTGATGATAGGATCCCCCTCTTTGGATCAGATCCTTTTTGGACGAATGGTCGCCAGCCGCGCGATCCTCAATTACGACGCCGCTGCGCAGGTGGCGCACGCGATCTCCACGCATGCCGTGGAAAACGAGTTCGATTATTTCACCGCAGTGGACGACTGTTCGCCGGAGGATAACGCCGGCGCCGGCCATCTGGGCACGGTCGAGTTCAACTCGTCCACACTGTACCGCTATGCCACGGTCAACGTGGCCGCGCTGCGCGGTACGCTCGGGGACAGGACACCGGAGGCGGTGCGCGCGTTCGCCGAGGCGTTCATCCGCAGTATGCCCACCGGTAAGCAGAACACCTTCGCCAACCGCACGCGGCCGGACGCGGTGTATGTGACCGTCCGCCGCGACCAGCCCGTCGCGCTGACCGGCGCGTTCGAAAAGCCGATCGCCGCCGGGGACGACGGCTATGTCGCGGCCTCCGTCCGCGCCCTTGCCGACTATGCGAAGGAGACGTATGCCGATTTCGTCGCCGCGCCTGTGCTGGCGCTCGGCACCGGGAAGGGCCTCGAAGCGCTGGAGGTGCAGCCCTGCTCGGTCGATGCGCTGCTGGATACGCTCGAAAGCTGTCTTTCGGGCGATGAGGAGCAGCGATGAGCACGCTGCTCATGCGTCTGGCCGGGCCGATGCAGTCGTGGGGGATCGATTCCAAATTCGATGTGCGCCGCACGGAGCGGGAGCCGAGCAAAAGCGGCGTCATCGGCATGGCTGCGGCGGCCTTGGGGATCGCCAGACAGGATAAAGAGGCCCTGCGGCCGCTGGCGGCGCTGCGCTTCGGCGTCCGCGTCGACCGCGAGGGCAGGATGCTGCGCGATTTTCACATGGCCAGACAGGAACAGAAAAACGGCAGCTCCTACGTGACCTATCGCTGGTATCTGGCGGATGCCGTGTTCACGGCCGGGCTGGAGGGCGACCGGGCGCTGCTGGAGCAGATCGGACAGGCGCTGCGTGCCCCTGCGTTCCCGCTGTATCTGGGGCGGCGCTCCTGCCCGCCCGTCGGACGGGTGTTCCTCGGCATCAGCGATCTGCCGCTGCGCGAGGCGCTGCTGGAAAACGCCCCGCCGGACGCGAAACGGCTGATCACGGATGCCGCCGACGGTGCGCCGGGCGGCCTTGTCCGCGACGTGCCGCTGTCCTTCGATCCGGCGCGGCGGGAATACGGCTATCGCGCGGTGGTCGAGGAAACGTTGGCGTCGATCGGCGAACACGACCCGATGACGGAATTGGAGGAGCAGGTATGTATCTGACGCAAATGCGGCTGGATCTCGGCAAACGGGCCACGCTGATCGCGCTGTCGGCGCCCGGTAAGCTCCACGGCGCCGTCGAGGCGGCGTTCTCCGGCCCGCGGCAGCGGCCGCTGTGGCGGATCGACAGCCGGGGCGGACAGCGATATCTGCTGATCCTCAGCCGGGATGAGCCGGAGCTATCCGCCCTGCTCACGCAGTTCGCCCCGGCGGGCGAAACGGGACAGACGAAGGACTATGCCCCGCTGCTGTCGCGGGTCTGCGCGGGCAGCCGCTGGCAGTTCCGGTTGCGCGCCAATCCCACCTACAGCGCTCCGGCCGGGCCGGGGCAGCGCGGGCGCGTCTGCGCCCACAGCACGACGCAGGCGCAGCTTTCATGGCTGGAAAAGCAGAGCGGGCGCTATGGGTTCTTCCTTGTCCCGGATCGGTACACGGTGACGGAGAACAAGTGGTATCGGTTTCGGAAAAACGGGACCGGCCGCCCCGTGTCCTTCCTTTCCGTGACGTACGACGGCATTTTGGAGGTGCGCGACGCGGAGCTGTTCCGCACGGCGCTGTGCGACGGGATCGGGCCGGAAAAAGCCTACGGCAACGGCCTGATGACGCTGATGCGCGCGGGTGGCGGTCATGGCTGA
>JAJXDX010000171.1 GCA_021640185.1 Oscillospiraceae bacterium
ATTATACACTATCCTGTACCGAAAATCAACCGCTAATTTTTCGCCTTTCCCGATCTGCTCGCGGTTTTTCCTGCCAAAGCGTTGCAAATCGCGGGTAAGCGTGCTATAATAAGGGATAAATCAGACCCAACGCGAGCAAACGGAGGAAAAGTTTTCATGCTGGATATCAAATTCATCCGGGAGGACCCGGAGCTGGTCAAGGAGAACATCCGCAAAAAGTTCGAGGACGGCAAGCTGCCGCTCGTCGACGAGGTCATCGACCTCGACGCCCGCAAGCGCGAGGCGAACGCCCGCGCCAACGACCTGCGCGCCACCCGCAACCGCGTCAGTAAGGAGATCGGCGCATTGATGGCGCAGGGCAAGCGCGACGAGGCGGAGGAGAAGAAAAAGCTCGTGGCCGAGCAGGCCGAGGAGCTCGCCGCGCTCGAGGCGCAGGAGGCCGAGCTCGGCCGCGCGCTGACCGAGCGGATGATGAAGATCCCGAACATCGTCGATCCGTCCGTCCCGGTCGGCCGCGACGACAGCGAGAACGTCGAGGTGCAGCAGTTCGGCGAGCAGACGCACCCGGAGTTCGAGATCCCGTATCACACCGATATCATGGCCAAGTTCAGCGGCATCGATAAAGAGGCCGCCGGCCGCGTCGCGGGCGAAGGGTTCTATTACCTCATGGGCGACATCGCGCGGCTGCACAGCGCCGTGCTGGCCTATGCGCGCGATTTCATGATCGACAAGGGCTTCACCTATTGCATCCCGCCGTTCATGATCCGCTCGAAGGTCGTCACCGGCGTGATGAGCTTTGAAGAGATGGACGCCATGATGTACAAGATCGAGGGCGAAGATCTGTACCTGATCGGCACCAGCGAGCACTCCATGATCGGCAAGTTCATCGACACGATCACGCCGGAGGAGCAGCTGCCCCTCACGCTGACGAGCTATTCCCCCTGCTTCCGCAAGGAAAAGGGCGCCCACGGCATCGAGGAGCGCGGCATCTACCGCATCCACCAGTTCGAGAAGCAGGAGATGATCGTGATCTGCAAGCCCGAGGACAGCATGGCGTGGTTCAACAAGATGTGGAGCTACAGCGTGGAGCTGTTCCGCAGCATGGACATCCCCGTGCGCACGCTGGAGTGCTGCACGGGCGATCTGGCCGACCTCAAGGTCAAAAGCTACGACGTCGAGGCATGGTCGCCCAAGCAGGGCAAGTATTTCGAGGTCTGCTCCTGCTCGAACCTCGGCGATGCGCAGGCGCGCCGTCTGGGCATCCGCGTCAAGGGCGCGGACGGCAGCAAGTATCTGGCGCACACGCTCAACAACACCGTCGTCGCGCCGCCGCGGATGCTGATCGCACTGCTCGAGAACAATCTGCGTTTCGACGGGCAGAAGTACAGCGTCCTGATCCCGAAGGCCCTGCAGCCGTATATGGGCGGCAAGACCGTGATCGAAGAAAAATAAGCGGATACGACACACCGCGCCGTTCCCCTTATCGGGGAGCGGCGCGGTGTTTTGGCTCTTTTCGGCAGCTCACAGCAGGGCGGTCAGCCGTCTGGCCGCCTCGGCGGTGTCCGCCGGGCTGCCGAAGGACGAAAAGCGGATATACCCCTCGCCGCACGCGCCGAAGCCGACGCCGGGCGTGGCGATGATCTGTGCCTGCTCCAGCAGCCGGTCGAAAAACGCCCAGCTGTCCAGCCCGTCCGGGCATCTCGCCCAGACGTAGGGCGCGTTGCGGCCGCCGCAGTACCATGTGCCGCAGGCGTCCAGTGCATCGGTCAGGCAGCGGGCGTTGCCGCGGTACACCGCCAAGTTCTGCCCGATCTCGCGCTGCCCTTCGGGCGAGAACACCGCCTCTGCGCCGCGCTGGGTGATGTAGGACACGCCGTTCGTTTTGGTCGTGCGGTCGCGCACCCAAAGCTCGTGCAGCGTGTGTCCGCCGCGCCGCAGCGCGCGCGGCACGACGGTGAAGCCGCAGCGCATCCCGGTGAACCCGGCGGTCTTGGACAGCGACCCGATCTCGACGGCGCAGGTCTTTGCGCCGGGCAGCTCATAGATGCTGTGCGGCACGTCCGGATCGCGAATGAACGCCTCGTACGCCGCGTCGAACAGGATGATCGCGCCGCAGCCGTTGGCAAAGTCGATCCACGCCTGCAGCTGATCGCGGCGGTAGGCCGCGCCGGTCGGGTTGTTCGGCGAGCAGAGATAGATCACGTCCGCCGACAGCCGCGCCGAGGGCATGGGCAAAAAGCCCTCCTCCTGCCCGGCGGGCAGGTGCATGACCCGGTGGCCGGCCATCACGTTCGTGTCCACATAGGCCGGGTAGGTCGGCTCCGGCACGGCCACGGTCACGTCCGTGCCGAACACGTCCGGCAGCGCCCCCAGATCGTCCGCCGCGCCGCTGGTGATAAAGATCTCGTCCGGCTCCAGCTCGATCTGCTGCGCGGCATACCACCGCGCGATCGCCTGCTGCAAAAACGGCGCGCCGCACTCCGGCATATACCCGCGGAAGGTCGCGGCCTCCGCCTGATCGTCCACGGCACGGTGCATGGCGGCGATCACGGCCGGACACAGCGGACGCGATACGTCGCCCACGCCCAACCGCAGCAGATGTGCGTCCGGATGTGATGCCTCGAAGGCCTTCACCTTCTGCTCGATGTGATAGAACAGGTACGAGCCCTTCAGCTCGTCATAATGGGCATTGAACGTCATCATACGCGCATCTCCCCCTCATATACGGTCACGGCGGGGCCGGTCATCCGCACCCGCCCGTCGCGCTCCACACGCACGGTCAGCTCCCCGCCGTCCAGCACCACGCCGATGTCCTCCCCGGCGCGGCACAGCCCGTGCGCCACGGCGGCCGCCGCGGCCGCGCACGCACCGGTGCCGCATGCCAGCGTGATGCCGCTGCCGCGCTCGAACACCCGCATCCGCAGCCGCGCGGGCGACAGTGCCTGCACGAACTCGGCGTTCACGCCGCCGGGGAACGCGTCGCTGCCGGACAGCGCCGCGCCGACCGCCGAAAGCGGCACGCGCTCCGCATCCGGCACGAACACCACGGCGTGCGGATTGCCCACCGATACCGGCACGCAGTTGACGGGGCCGTGCCCCGGCAGATCTACCGTGCGCTCCGCGCTCACCGCCGCCGTGCCCATGTCCACGCTCACCAGATCTGCCGTGCGGCCGTGCGGGTGCAGCCAAAGCCGCCGCGGCCCGGCGGCCGTTTCGATCGTCAGCTCCGTTTTTTTCGTCAGTCCGCGGTCGAACACGTATTTGCCCACGCAGCGGATCCCGTTGCCGCACATCAGCCCCTCGCTGCCGTCGGCATTGAAGATCCGCATCCGGAAGTCGGCCTTTTTCGACGGCAGGATCAGGATGATCCCGTCCGCGCCCGCGCCGAAATGCCGGTCGCTCATGCGGCGGGCCATTTCGGCGATGTCGCGCGGCGTGCGCTGTGCGGCGATATACAGGTAATCGTTGCCCAGCCCCTGCATCTTGACGAAACGGACGGCGCGGCTCATCTGCCGCTCCTCTTTTCCATCGCCGCGCCGACGAACCCGGCAAACAGCGGGTGCGGGCGGTTCGGACGGCTCTTGAACTCCGGATGGAACTGCACACCGACGTAGAAGGGCCGGTCGGTCAGCTCCACCGTTTCCACCAGCCGCCCGTCGGGCGACAGGCCGGACAGCGTCAGCCCGTGCGCCTGCAGCACGGCGCGCCATCGTCGTGTTCGGCAGGATCTCGCACGGGTAGCTGCCCAGCCGCAGCGTGCCGCCCTTGTCCACCTCGTCGCTCTGTCCGGGCATGAAGTCGATCACCTTGTGCGCCGCGTCGGGATGGAACTCGCCGGACGTCGCGTCGGCGATCCCCGCCACGTGGCGGGCGTATTCCATCACCGCGATCTGCATCCCCAGACAGATCCCGAAATACGGCACGTCGTGCTCCCGCGCGTATTGCGCGGCCAGCACCATGCCCTCGATCCCGCGGTCGCCGAAGCCGCCCGGCAGGATGATCCCGTCCAGCCCCTGCAGCACCTCGTCGACGGTGTCCGGCAGCAGCGTTTCGGAATCGATCCAGCGGATGTCCACGGCCGCATGGCGGGCATAGCCCGCATGCCGCAGCGCCTCCGCGACCGACAGGTACGCGTCGTGCAGCTGCACGTATTTGCCCACCAGACCGATCGTGACCTCGCTGTGCGGGGTCTTGATCCGGTCGACCATCGCCCGCCATTCGGTCAGATCCGGCTGCGGCGTGTCCAGCCCCAGCTCGCGGCAGACCACGCCGGAGAAGTCCTCCTCCTCCAGCATCAGCGGCGCCTCGTACAGGCAGGGCAGCGTGCGGTTCTCGATCACGCAGTCTGGCCGCACGTTGCAGAACAGCGCGATCTTTTGATAGATCGACGGCTCCAGCGGCTCGTCGCAGCGCAAAACGATGATGTTCGGGTTCACGCCCATGCCCTGCAGCTCCTTGACCGAATGCTGCGTCGGCTTCGATTTGTGCTCCTCGGAGCCGTGCAGGTACGGCACCAGCGTCACGTGGATGAACAGGCTGTTCTCCCGCCCGACCTCCAGCGAGATCTGGCGCACCGCCTCGATGAACGGCTGCGATTCGATGTCGCCGATCGTGCCGCCGATCTCGGTGATCACCACGTCCGCGTCGGTCTGCTGTCCCACGCGGTAGACGAACTGCTTGATCTCGCCCGTGATGTGGGGGATCACCTGCACCGTCGATCCGAGGTATTCGCCGCGGCGCTCCTTCTGCAGCACGTTCCAGTACACCTTGCCGGTCGTCAGGTTGGAAAAGCGGTTGAGGTCCTCGTCGATGAACCGCTCGTAATGCCCAAGGTCCAGATCCGTTTCCGCGCCGTCCTCGGTCACATACACCTCGCCGTGCTGGTACGGGCTCATCGTGCCGGGGTCGACGTTGATGTAGGGATCCAGCTTCTGCGCCGCCACCTTCAGCCCTCTGGCCTTGAGCAGCCGCCCCAGCGAGGCCGCCGTGATCCCCTTGCCCAGCCCCGATACCACGCCGCCGGTCACGAAGATATATTTGGTGTTTTTCTGTCCGCTGCCGTTGTCCATCCCGATCGCGCTCCTTCTTCATTTTACCCAAAAAAAGAGGCAAAGAGGCCTGCCCGGTCACCCGTGCAAGACACCTTTGCCTTAACGCGTATAGTATACGCTCCGTTTCGCCGATCGTCAAGAGAAAAATCGGATCTTTTTGCGCGAACTAACGGCCTGCTGCCCGCCCGCACGAATGTAGGTTTGTCAAACATATTGTACAGCGAACTCAATTGGCGAGAGCCAGCGG
>JAJXDX010000172.1 GCA_021640185.1 Oscillospiraceae bacterium
ATTTGTAATCGTTACAAGATAATAACGACTACAAAACAAGAAACGAGGTGAGGCGATGGACAGAGCACAGATCGCTGCGCTGATCGGCAAAAACGGCCTGCGTCCTTTGCGTGTCCCGTCGCTTTTTCGGTCGTCCAAAAGCAGAGAAACGCTGTCCTTCCCGATCGGATACATTCAAGAAAATGCCGAGCCTTCCCTCCGCCGTTCTTTTTGCTCTGCCGGCTTGAAAAATGCGTGGATCTGTGATAAAATCGATCACGGTATGTTTACGAACCGGCGTCTGTCGGTGCTAACCATCTTTATCATACCGAATAAGTGCGTTGACCTTTTGGGTCAAGGGAGGACTTTATGCAGAAGACGATCTGTGAATTGTTCGCGGGTGTCGGCGGGTTCCATCTGGGATTTGATCGGCTGAACACGCATTGGGAAACGACATGGTTTTCGCAATGGGAACCGGGAGCAAAAACACAATGGGCTCATGATTGCTATGTTCGGCATTTCGGCGAAAGGGAGGATCTGCGCGGGGAGCTTCATACCGGCGAAGACATCAGCACGATGGACAAGGAAATGATCCCGGATCATTCTCTGCTTGTCGGCGGTTTCCCTTGCCAAGATTATTCCGTTGCCCATACCCTTGCTTCTTCTAAAGGGATCGAGGGCAAAAAAGGCGTTTTGTGGTGGCAGATCAGAGATATCCTCGTTGCCAAAAAGGCGCCGTTTTGTCTGCTGGAGAACGTGGACAGACTGCTGAGATCTCCGGCAAAACAGCGAGGAAGAGATTTTGGCATCATCCTTGCCTGCTTGTCTGAATTGGGCTACAGTGCGGAATGGCGAGTGGTCAATGCCGCACAGTACGGTGCCGCCCAGAGAAGGCGAAGGGCATTTATCTTCGCTTATCGCAATGACACCGTTTACGGTGCCGAAATGGCAAAGGCGGACGCCGGAAAAGTCATCCGGAGCGATGGCTTTATGGTGAAGGCGTTCCCTATCTCGGACATGGGCAAGATCGATCGGACCTCGCTCGAGGGCGATATCGTCAACGTCAGTGACTCGTTCCGGTTCGCTTTTGAAAATGCCGGATATATGCATGACGGTGTTATCTATACAGCGAAGGTCACGGAGCGGGAAGAGCCTCCCGTGCCTTTGGGGGAGATCCTTCAAAAAAATGTGGATGACCGCTTCTATATCACCGTGGAAAAGATGCCGAAGTGGACGTATCTGAAAGGAGCGAAGAGGATCCCGAGGAGGTCCCCCGATGGTCACGAATATGTGTTCAGCGAAGGGCCGGTCGCTTTTCCCGACCCGTGGGATAGACCGGGGAGAACGATGCTGACCAGCGAATCGACCCTCAATCGCTCCACCCATGTGGTCACCGACCCCGGTACCGGAAGACTTCGCTTGCTCACTCCCGTAGAAGCGGAACGGCTGCAGGGATTCGATGACGAATGGACGAATACGGGTATGCCCGACAGGATGAGATATTTTTGTATGGGGAACGCCTTGGTCGTTCCGATGATCACCCGGATGGGAAGGGTCTTAGATACGATCATCGACCGAGAGGGATGAACAGCGAAACGGTTTTTTCGGGTCTTGTGATCTTCGCAAGACCCGATATTTTTAGGAGGTGGTTTTGTGGAAGGGACAGCGTATACGACCAAAGAGGCGATACTGAAAAGGGCATCGGAGATCAAAGGGATCCCCTTGCGTGATGTTGACACCACGGGCCGCCTTGCCGCAGGAAAGGGAGCTATCGGAAACGTCATTGAAGAGAGCTGGTTCGGGTATTCTGTAAATTCCGAATCAGAGCCCGATTTTCCGGAAGCAGGTGTCGAATTAAAAGTCACCCCGTATATCCGTAACCGTAACGGGATTCGTGCGAAAGAAAGACTTGTCTGCAACATCATCAACTATATGGAAGAGTGCGACAAGGCTTTCGATACCAGTGCGTTTTGGCATAAATGCAATACTATGCTTTTGATGTCTTATGAGCATATCACAGGCAGACCAAAGGGTGATCTTCACATTGATGCAGCGATCCTTTTTCGTTTCCCGGAGGAAGACCTGATCATCATCGAGCACGACTGGGAAACGATCATAAACAAGGTCCGTGCCGGCAAGGCACATGAGATCTCCGAAGGTGATACGCTGTACCTTGCGGCTTGTACAAAAGGCGCGAATGCAAGCAGTGTCAGGCCTCAACCGTTTTCAAATATCCCTGCAAAGCAAAGGGCCTATTCGCTGAAAGCATCCTATATGACCCAGATTCTCAACAAGTACATTTTCGGTGAGGTCGAGGAGCCGAGGATCATTCGCCATTGGCGTTCTTTACGGCACTGCACTTTTGAAGATCATATCATGCAAAAGGTCAGTCCGTTTTACAGGAAGACCCAACAGGAATTGAAGGATCTTTTCGCTGTCGACAGCAATGCAAAAAGCTTGAATGAGATCTTGCTTGCCAGAATGCTGGGCGTTCCCGGCCGCATCGGTCATACGAATGAATTCCGGAAAGCCGGCATTATTCCCAAAACGATCCGAGTGCGGCGTGACGGTTTTATCAAGGAGAGTATGTCTTTCCCCGCATTCGACTTTATCGAATTGGCGAACGAGACCGAATGGGAAGAATCGACATTGTATAACTATCTTGCACCCGCAAAATTCATGTTCGTGATATTCAAGCAAAGGTCGGATGGTCAGTATGCTTTTGACCGTGTGATGTTTTGGAATATACCAAACGAAGATCTGGAACAGGTCCGACTTGTGTGGGAGCGGACCATTCGAGCGATCCGTGTCGGTGTTAGATCAACACCGATGAGCGGCGGCATCAGTAACGATCTTCCGAAGAAAAGCGAAAACCCTGTCGCTCATGTCAGACCTCACGGAAGAGATGGTTCTGACAAACTTCCGCTGCCCGACGGTCGTATGATGACCAAGCAATGTTTTTGGCTGAACAATACCTACATCCGGGAGCAGATCGAAAGATCAGTCGTTTAGGCGAACTCCTTTAGATGCGGTCTTGCAAAGATCACGCATATCGTTTTTCAAAGCAAGAGCAGGTCTGAAAAGACCTGCTCTTGCATTTTTATGGCGAGATCTTGCGGCCGGATCTGTCGGCTTTACCGGTCATATAATGGCGTAAAAGACGCGTTGGGGCGAAGGGGACAGGCTAAGACAGCGACATCTGACCCTTATCTATCGATGGTATCCTCCGGTCAGGAAAGGCAAAGCAGCACGGCACAGGCGGCGGAGATGATGCCGCCGAGCGTGATGACGATGGTGTAGATCTTTTTCGATTCGGGATCGTCTTTTTCCTTGGCCAGATAATAGATCCCGGCAAAAAAGACGAGGATGCCGATGATCAGGCCGATGATCTTGACGGTCATGTGCTTTTCCTCCATTTCAGTAACAGGGCGGAATCGGCGATCACGAGGACGGAACCGGCGTTGTGCACCAGTGCGCCGACGACGGGGCTCAGCGTGCCGATGATGGCCAGCGTGACGGCGGCGAAGTTGAGCGCCATCGAAAAGGTCATGTTCAGCCGGATGGTGGTCATCATCCGCTTGGACAGCGCCACCAGATGGGGCAGCTCCTTGATCTCGTCATCGACCAAGGCGATGTCCGCCGCGTCCACGGCGATGTCGCTGCCCACGCCGCCCATCGCGATGCCGACGTCGGCTTTTTTCAGCGCCGGGGCATCGTTGATGCCGTCGCCGATCATGCACACCGGCATATCGGCGGCTTGGAACGCGCCGATGGCCGAAAGCTTACCCTCCGGCAGGCAGTTCGCCCGCACCTCGCGGATGCCAAGGCCGTCCGCGACGGCTTTGGCGGCATTTTCGTGGTCGCCGGTCAGCAGGACGGGGCGGACGCCCAGCGCGGTCAGCGCCGCGACGGTGGCCGCGCTTTCGGCGCGCGGTGTGTCGGACAGAGCGATGCACCCGGCGAAAGTGCCGTCGATCGCCACGGCGGTCACCGTGCAGCCCTGCCGGATGTGCTCTTCGGCCGCCGGGAAAGCGGGGAGAGCCACGCCGTGCTCCGTCAGCAGCTCCGGTTTGCCCGCGAGGACGGTCTTCCCCTCGACGACCGCCGTTACGCCGCGGCCGGGGAGCATCCGGAACTCCGCCGCCGCGGGCGGCCGGGCCCCGGCCTGCCGGCAGCCCTGCACGATCGCTGAGCGCTCGGCCCCGGCCGTCAGGCGCAGGAGCGCGTCTTTGGAGAGGCGCGGCGAGGCGCTGTCCACGGCGACGACTTCCGGCGTGCCGCGCGTCAGCGTGCCGGTCTTATCGAAGGCGACGATCTTTGCCCCGGCCAGTCGCTCCAGCGCATCGCCCTCGCGCACGAGAAAGCCGTGCCGGGTCGCATTGCCGATCGCTGCCATGATCGCCGTGGGCGTGGCCAGCACCAGCGCACAGGGGCAGAACACGACCAGGATCGTGACGGCGCGGATGATCTGCCCGGTGATCAGCCACGTCAGCACCGCCGCCGTCAGGGCGACGACCACGATCCACGTCGCCCAGCGGTCGGCCAGACCGACGATCTTCGCCTTGCCCGCGTCGGCCGACTGCACCAGCCGGATCATCCGCTGGATGGAACTGTCCTCGCCGACCTTCGTCGCTTCCATCTCGAACGCGCCGAAGCGGTTGACCGTGCCGCTGGATACGTCATCGCCGACGGTCTTGTCCACGGGGATCGGCTCGCCGGTCATCACCGCCTGATCGACGGCGGTCTGGCCGGAAATGACGATCCCGTCGACCGGGATGCTCTCGCCGGGCAGCACGCGCAGCCGGTCGCCGACCTGCACCTGCTCGGCCGGGACGATCTGCTCGCTGCCGCCGCGCAGCACACGTGCCGTTTGGGGCGTCAGGCGCACCAGTTTTTCGATGCCCGCCCGTGCCTTGGCCACGGTCAGCTCCTCCAGCAGTGCGCCCAGCTGCATGATGAACGCCACCTCGCCTGCCGCAAAGATCTCGCCGATGCACAGCGAGGCGATCAGCGCCAGCGACACCAGTACGTCTGCCTTGATATCGAAGGCGGTGATCAGCCCGATGACTGCCTCCAAGACGATGGGCAGGCCGCACAGCACGACGGCGATCCACGCCAGATCGAACGAGAACGGCCGGAAGTTCAGCAGGCTGCCGATGACGGCGATGCCGGAGATCGCCAGCAGGGCGATGTCCTTTTTGATCCCGCCCAGCGCCAGCAGATCCTCCAGCTTGCCGATCACACGTTTCATGACGGTTTCTCCTATCTATACCCCGGTGGGTATATGGATATTATACCTATAGGGGTATAAGC
>JAJXDX010000173.1:0-3810 GCA_021640185.1 Oscillospiraceae bacterium
CGCGCTGCCGCTCGTCACACGCGATCGGCTTGCCTGCGGCAGCGTACAATGCCGCCTGCTCGCTGCAGAACGACACGATGAACGAGTTGACGGCGTTGCCCTCGCCGCAGCGGATGTTGTGATATTCCATGGGCTTGTGCAGGTACAGGTGTCCGGCAGGCAGCGGCAGCTCCCGGCTGCCGGCGGTGATCACCGCCTCGCCCTTGTCCACATATACCAGTTCCCAAAAATCATGTACCTCGCCCGAAAAGGCAAAGTCGATCGGGTATTCGTAATAGTGCACCGATACGACCGCATCGATCGTGATGGCTTGCCGCAACCGGGTCTTGACATATTCCATTCGGATCTTCCCCTCCCGAGGCCGCTCCTGCTGCTGCGGGATGCGGCAAGGAAAAATTACGCTTTTCTGCACATGATGATACCGCGATCGGCGGCAAAATGCAAGCCCCGATCCGCTATTTCTTGCTGCCGCACGGGGTAATTATCCCGTTTTGGCTGTTTGCACAAGATCCGACGCGATCTTTCTCACAGATCGCCGATCGTTTCCTTTCGCTGTTTGTGGTATAATCATTAAAATACGCGAAATATCCAAACGGAACGGAGAGCTTCCCCATGATCTATATTCTTGAAAATGACGAACTGAAGGTCAAGGTCGCCAGCATGGGCGCGGAATTGCGCTCCGTGCTGCGGCCGGGCGACGGCACCGAATACCTTTGGCAGGGCGATCCCGCCTATTGGACGGGCCGCGCGCCAAATCTGTTCCCTTTTTGCGGCCGCATGGTCGAGGGGCGCTACACCTATGACGGGCAGACGTACGAGCTGCCGATCCACGGCTTCGCCGGACGCTGTGAGTGGACGGTCGTGCGACAGAAGTCGAACGTGCTGACCCTGCAGCTGACCGACAGCGAGGCTACCCGCGTGATGTACCCCTTCCGGTTCACCGCGCAGATCGTCTATACGCTGGAGGGCGATGAGCTGACCGTTACCTATATCGTCCGCAACGATGACGACAAGACCATGCTCTTCGGTCTTGGCGGGCATCCCGGCATCAACGTCCCGCTCGAGCCGGGCCGTGCCTTCACCGACTATCTGATCGAGTTCGATGCCCCGTGCGCGGCGCGGCGGCTCTCGCTGTCCGACGCGTGCTTCTACCTGAACGCGTCGGAGCCGTTCCCCCTCGAGGATGGGCGCATCCTTCGCCTGCGGCACGAGCTGTTCGATCACGACGCGATCTTCCTGCGCGATACGCCCGGCGCGCTGACTCTGCGCGCCGAGGACGCAGTGCACAGCGTGCATATGCGGTATGCCGATATGCCCTTCATCGGGCTGTGGCATCGCCCGCACAGCGACGCGCCTTATGTCTGTCTGGAGCCTTGGCACGGCGTTCCGGCGCTGGACGGCCACGTCAACGACCTGACCGAGATCCCGGAGTTGATCTCTCTCCCGGCGGGCGAAACGAGCCGCAGCAGCTTCTCTGTTGCGTTCCGCTGATAACATACCGTATATTTTAATGCCGATATTCCGTAGTGTAGCAAAAATTCCCTTGACGAACGGCCGCGCGGGTGGTAAGATGACATAAAGCGTTGATGGGGACGGCTTGCCGTTTTCGCCCACAGAGAGCGTCCGTACGGTGCAAGGACGCGGCAGAGGGCGGCGATGTCCCACCACCCCGGAGCGTGCGCCGAAACAAGGCGTGCCGTTTGACCGCCGTTACCCGGTCGCCGAGCGCTGCCGCGCAGGTTTTCGCGGCGGAATTTGGGTGGAACCACGAGATCGCAGATCCCGTCCCATGTCATGGGACGGGATCTTTTCCTTTGCTGCCGGCAGCTTCTGCAAAAGATGCAGCTTTGTGGATCATCCCAGCCGGGTGCCGATCGGCAGGCAATCGCCGCGGGGAAGGGCGCAGACCGGACGAACGGCCGGATCTGCGGGTATCTCCGTGACCGCCGGGAGAAACGCCGAAGGGCGAACGACCAAGACCAAGATGACCGCAGGGTCAGTCAAGAAAGGATGAGTGGATATGTTGAAGATCACACTGAAAAACGGCGACGTTACCGAGGTGGCGGAGAACACCACGGTGGACGCGTTCTGCCGGACGCTGTCGATGGGACTGTACCGCAACGCGTGCGCCGCACGCGTCGACGGCAAGGTCGTCGACCTGCGCACGCCGCTGACGGCGGATGCGTCGGTCGAGATCCTGACCTTCGACGATCACGACGGGCAGAAGGCGTTCTGGCACACCGCGTCGCACATCATGGCGCAGGCGATCAAGCGGCTGTACCCGGCCGCGAAGCTGACGATCGGCCCGTCGATCGACGAAGGGTTCTATTACGACATCGATACCGAGATCGGCGTGACGGCGGAGGTCCTTGCGGCGATCGAGGCCGAGATGAAAAAAATCGTGAAGGAGGATCTGCCGCTGGAGCGCTTTACGCTGCCGCGTGACGAGGCGGTCGCCCTGATGAAGGACGAGCCGTACAAGGTGGAGCTGATCGAGGCACTGCCGGCGGAGGCGGAGATCTCCTTCTATCGGCAGGGCGAGTTCACCGACCTGTGCGCCGGGCCGCATCTGCCGGATACCGGCCGCGTCAAGGCGTTCAAGCTGCTCAGCGCGACCGGCGCGTACTGGCACGGCGATGCCAAAAAAAAGATGCTCACCCGCATCTACGGCATCGCGTTCCCCAAAGCGTCCATGCTCGAGGAGCATCTGGCGCGTTTGGAGGACGCCAAAAAGCGCGACCACAACAAGCTGGGGCGCGAGATGGAGTATTTCACCACCGTCGACTGCATCGGGCAGGGCCTGCCGATCCTGCTGCCCAAGGGCGCGCGCGTGATCCAAACGCTGCAGCGCTGGGTGGAGGACGTCGAGCAGGCGCACGGCTATCTGCTGACCAAGACCCCGCTGATGGCCAAGCGCGAGCTGTACAAGATCTCCGGCCACTGGGATCACTATCTGGACGGGATGTTCGTCATGGGCGACCCGGCAGACGAAACGAAGGAATGTTTCGCCCTGCGTCCGATGACCTGCCCGTTCCAGTATCAGGTCTATCTCAACCGCGCCCGCTCTTACCGCGACCTGCCGATGCGTCTGGGCGAAACGTCCACGCTGTTCCGCAACGAGGACAGCGGCGAGATGCACGGCCTGATCCGCGTGCGGCAGTTCACGATCTCCGAGGGGCATCTGGTGCTGCGCCCCGATCAGCTGGAGGCCGAGTTCAAGGATTGTCTGGAGCTGGCCAAATACTTCCTCGGCACGGTCGGCCTGCTGGATAAGTGCACGTTCCGCTTTTCCCAGTGGGATCCGGCGAACCCGAAGAACAAGTACGAGGGCACGGCCGAGCAGTGGGAACACGCCCAAAGCACGATGGAGCAGATCTTGAAGGATCTGGACGTCGAATACTCCGTCGGCATCGACGAGGCGGCGTTCTACGGCCCGAAGCTGGATATCCAGTACAAGAACGTTTACGGCAAAGAGGATACCCTCGTCACGATCCAGATCGATATGCTGCTGGCCGAGCGGTTCGGGATGGTCTATACCGATACCGACGGGCAGAAGAAGCTGCCGTATATCATCCACCGCACCTCGCTCGGCTGCTACGAGCGGACGCTGGCCTATCTGCTGGAAACGTATGCCGGCGCGCTGCCGCTGTGGATGATGCCGGAGCAGGTGCGCGTGCTGCCGATCAGCGAGCGGCTGCTCGACAAGGCCGCCGAGGTGGAGCGCGCACTGAAGAACGCCGGGATCCGCGCCGAGCTGGATACCCGCAGCGAAAAGATCGGCTACAAGATCCGCGAGGCTCAGGTCGACAA
>JAJXDX010000173.1:3820-5275 GCA_021640185.1 Oscillospiraceae bacterium
AAGATCCCGTATATGCTCGTGATCGGCGATAAGGAGGCCGAAAGCGGCAGCGTCGCCGTCCGTCACCGCAGGGAGGGCGACCTCGGCGCCATGCCGCTCGATGCGTTCATCGCCAAGGTGAAGAGCGAGATCGACGCGAAAAGCAAGGATTGACGCCATGCCGATCACCGAAGAAGGCATCCGCGCCCGCCTGCACACGGCGGTGTTCGGTCATCCGCTGATCGTGCGGGCAGAGCTGCCCTCGACCAACGCCGCCCTGCGCGCGCTGGCCGAGGACGGTGCGCCGGAGGGCACGGCCCTGCTCGCCGTGCGGCAGACGGCCGGGCGCGGCCGGCGCGGCCGGGCATTCCATTCGCCGGCGGGCGGGATCTATCTGTCCGTCCTGCTGCGCCCGCAGCCCGGCACGGACACCGGCCGGATCACGTCCTGCGCCGCCGTCGCGGTCGCGCGCGCGATCGAGCGGCTGTGTCCTTTGCGCGTGCAGATCAAATGGGTCAACGACCTGTTCGTCGGCGGGCGCAAGGTGTGCGGCATCTTGGCCGAGGGCGGCATCGATCCCGCAAACGGCGCGCTGCGCTATGTCGTGCTGGGGATCGGGATCGACGTGGCGGCGCAGACGTTCCCGCCGCCGCTGGACGCCGTGGCCACCACACTGGAAAACGAGGGCGCGGCGGTGGAGCCGGATGCGCTGGCCGCCGCGGTGCTGGAAGAATGGGAGCGCGCCTATGCCGCGATCGGCGACGGCGCATGGCTGGACGAGAGCCGCCGCCGCTCGCTGATCCTTGGGCGCACCGTCACGGTGGAGCGCGGCAGCGAGCGGTTTTGCGGCACGGCAGACGCGATCGACGACGAAGGACGTCTGCACGTGATCACACCCGATGGCCGCACGGCCGTCTTGTCCTCCGGGGAGGTCAGTATCCGTTTATGAAGATCAGGCATTTGGTGATCACCGCCCTGTTCACGGCGGCGATCTGCGTCATGGCGCCGTTCTCCGTCCCGATCGGGCCGATCCCGATCACGCTGGCGACGCTTGGCGTCTATCTGGCCGCCGGGCTGCTGGGCGCGAAGCTCGGCACGCTCAGCGTCACGCTGTACATCATTTTGGGCGCGCTGGGCGTGCCGGTGTTCGCCGGGTTCTCCGGCGGGTTCCATAAGCTGGCCGGGGTCACCGGCGGCTATATCGTCGGCTACATCCTGTGCGCGCTGATCGCCGGGGCGCTCATGCGGCGGCTGCGCTATCGCCCGTGGGCGATAGCGCTGGCGCTCGTGCTCGGCACGGCGGTGCTGTACGCCTTCGGCACGGCGTGGTACATTTTGCAGACCGGCACGGCGCTGATGCCCGCCTTGGCCGGTTGTGTCGTGCCGTTTTTGCCGTGCGATCTGATCAAGATCGCCGCGGCGACCGGGCTGATCTGCATCCTGATCTGATTTTTTATTGAGAATGGCCGCCGTTTC
>JAJXDX010000174.1 GCA_021640185.1 Oscillospiraceae bacterium
CGGTCGATCGGCCGGAGGGCATGGCCGGTCTGGACGTGATCTATGAGCTGTATCAGGCGGGCACGTGGGGCAACTGTACGGCTGCCGATTTCGCGCAGCGTAAGGTCGCGATGTTCGTCGGCCTGCCCTGCAACGTGATGGGCGCCATCGGCGGCTACGAGGTCATGAGCGACGAGGTCGGCTATGTCCCGCTGCCCAAAAAGGACAAAAATTCGCCGCAGTACGTCGTGGTCTGCCCGGACGGACGTGCCATCGCCTCCTGCTCACAGAACCCGCGCGCCGCGGCGGCGTGGATCTACGAGTTCCAGCGGGCCGAACAGGTGCGTGACGAGTCGAGCTACGGCATCGGCAACCGCCGCCAGATGCTCTCCGACGAACATCTCAAGATCCGCAACGACTATGTGAAGAACGGCACGATGCTGTGGACGATGGTGGACGGCCTGTCGAACTGGCAGACCGAGAATCGCGGCAAATTCCTCGATGCCATCATCAAGGACGGCAAAACGCCTGCTGCGGCGATCGATCAGATGCTGCCGCTGCTGGAGGATTCGCTGCGTCAGACGGTCGGCTGACGGGCCGCGGAGGACGACGATGAGCAAGATCACTTTCCCGCCCGCCGGGCGAGCGGCCGGCGCACTGCTCCCCGGTGGCCCGGAGCGCGGCTGGCGCACGCATCTTTACTGGTATGTCGACGCGGCGCTCGCCCCGGACGATATGGCTCTGCGCGCACGCTACGGTGCATGGTGGTGCGAGGGCTGGCGTACGGCGGAGGAGTATTGGGAGCGGATGTTCGCCAAATTCTTTTCCACCGGCACGGATCGGGTGGATACCTGTTTCGTTTATATCTATCTCACTGCCTATCACGACCAAAAGCAGTTGCCGGCGCAGGCGCTCGCGATCATCGAGCAGTTCTTCGCCTACGTGCGCAAAAAGCGGATCACGATCCTGCTCGACTTCTGCTATTGCGATAATTTTCAGGATCTCTCCACCTGCGCCGACGAAGAAACGATGCTGGCCCACATGGCGCAGCTCTCACCGATCGTGCGGCGCAATGCCGATGTGATCCACTGCATCAAGGAGGGCTTCTGCGGCGCGTTCGGCGAGTGGGCGTATCAGCACCCGCCGGTCGACCATGCCCGCGTGACGCGCGGCATCGTCGAGAGCTTCTGCGACGGGACGGGGCTTTGCTATCTTGCCCGCCTGCCGCAGTACAAAAGCGCGATCGGCCGCGGCAGCCGCTTTGCTCGCCGGATCGGCTTCGCCAACGATGCGGTCTACGGCGAGCAGACGCGCAAAAACTGGCACAGCGGCGGCTTTCAGCTGGGCACGCCGGCGTGGGAGCAGGTCAGCCGCGAGTGTGCCTATGCCCCGAATGACGGCGAGATGTGTACGAACTACGCCATGACCCATTATCATAATGACGAAACAGGCGGCACCGGCATCATCCCCTACGGGATCGACGTCATCGCCGAGGCGGCGCATCACCGCTTCTCCACGCTCAGCATCTGGCATGGCTGCCACGATTATCAGCCGCAAAACGAGCCGCTGCGCATCATGGACGAGTGGAAAAAGCAGCCGGTCACGCCCGCGCTGCTCACCGAGCGACAGGTGGTGTTCGATCCCGATTGGTTTTCGGGGGATGACTGCAGCTGCTTCGCGTTTTTGCGCGATCATCTGGGCTACCGCATCGTACTGCAGGAGGCCGAGCTGTCGGCCGACGGGACGATCGTCCTGCGGCTCAAAAACTATGGCTTTTCGGCGGCCTTTCGGATGCAGAGCGGCTTTGCCCTGCTCGACGAACGGTTCGACCCGCTGATCGAGGCTCCCTGCGGCGATCCGGAAACATGGGTCAGCCACGATCCGGAGGATCCTCGGTCCGTCGCCGTGCCGACCTATACGCTCACGGCGCGCTTGCCGCGCCCGGCGGATGCACGGCCGGTCTATGCGGCGTTCTATCTGCGCAATGCGCTGTCCTGCTATGCGTCGGTGGCCAACGCCGTGCCGACGGTCGGCGGCTATGTGCTGCTCGGCCGCCTGCCGGAGCGCTGCCCCGAAGCGTGCGGAGCGGGCGAAAACGGAGGATGACGCTATGGCGATCTTTTTAGGTACGGGGGCCAGCGAGGGAATCCCTGCGGCGTTCTGCGGCTGTCCCGTTTGCGAAAGGGCGCGCCGCTGCGGCGGACGGGACGTTCGCTCCCGCAGCGCGTTCCTGATCGATCGGACGAGCCTGATCGATCCCGGTCCGGATATCCGGCAGCAGGTGACCCAAAACGGCATCGATCTGCGGCAGCTGCGTTCGGTGTTCGTCACCCACACGCACGAGGATCATGTCAGCATCCCGGAGCTCGGCACGCGCGGCAGCGCCGTCCCGCCGCTCGGCGGGACGGTCACGCTCTATGCCTCCGCAAAGGCTGTGGCCTTCATCCGCCGCATGATGGGGGCGTATATCCCGCCGGACGGCCGCGCGCAAGTCGACGCGGACGGAGCGCGGACATTTCCCGGCTGGCGCTTCACAGCGCTGCAGCCGTTTCGGCGTTATGCCGTCGACGGCCTGACGGTAACGCCGGTGATCGGCGCACATCTGGGTACCGCACCGGGGGAGGACGCGTTCAATTATCTCATTCGCGATCGTGAGGGGCGGCAGTTCCTTTATGCGTGCGATACCGGCTGGTACGGGGATAAAACATGGGCGTTCTTTGCCGCAGAGCGCCCGCGGCTCGACTATCTGGTCATCGAATGTACCTACGGGACTGTGCCGCTGGAGCCGCGGCAGTACGGCCATCTGGACTATGCCAACCTGCGGCTGATGCTCGATCGGTTCGCCGAGCTCGGCTGTATCGGCCGCGATACGCCGGTGTATGTCACACATATCTGCCACCTGAACACGCACAGCCATGCCGAGATGCAGGCGTATCTCGCCGCGCAGGGCTATGCGGCCACGGTGGCCTACGACGGGATGAGGGTGTAAATGAAAAAGACCGTGGAAGCGGCAGGTCGCCGCTTTACCTTCGATACGCAGCAAAACACCGTCACTGTCGCCTGCGGCGGGCGCATCTGGTGTCCGCAGGCGGAGTTTCGGCCGTTTCTGACGGTCGCAGCCAAAAAAGGCGCTGCGCCCCAAAAGCTGTTTTTCGCCGATGCGTGCGCCGTCCGGTGCGAGGACTACTCCACCGGCGTGGCGGAGGGCATCCTGACGACCTATACCGGCTGGCTGCTGGACGGCCGGCGCACAGCGCTGCAGATCGCGACGCTGACGTGGGTACACCGCACGAGCGGCCGCCTGTATTTCGAGCTGATCCCGCTGCGCGAGCCGCGCGCCCTGCAGGTGGAGCGGGTCTGCTGGCCCGCCCCATGGGCATGGGCGCGCGATGCCGGCGCATATACGCTGCTGCCGATCCTCTACGGTATGATGATCCCCGGCGACTATGCGCACACGATCGAGGAGGTCGGCCACCCGCGCTTCTGCACGGCGTGGCTGAACATGAGCTGGTACGGGCAGATCGACCGCGGCTGCGGCTGTATGACCACCGTGGAAACGCCGTGGGACGCGGGGCTGTCCTACTGCCACCCCGCGGACGGCTCGACACAGGTGCAGCTGCGCTGGGACGAAACGCTCGGCAAGATCGGCTATCGCCGCGTCGCGCATTGCGATTTTTTTGCCGCGTGCGACTATGTGGCGATGTGCAAAGCCTATCGCCGCTATCGGCAGGAACGCGGCGAGGTGGTCACCTTGGCACAAAAGGCGGCGCAAAACGCGCAGATCCGCCGTCTGGCCGGCTCCCCGGTCATCCACACATGGATCCATTACGACGTGAAACCGGAGGCGGTCATCTATGACCGTCAGCATCCGGAACGCAATTTCCGTTCCACGACGTTCGACCGGCGGGCGGACGCCGTGCGGGCGATGTCCGCACAGGGGGTAAAAAAAGCCTATCTTCATCTGGACGGCTGGGGACGCGACGGCTACGACCGCGAACATCCGGACGTCCTGCCGCCGTGCGAGCGGGCGGGCGGTGCCGCCGCCATGCGGCGGCTGCAGCAGGCCTGCCGCGACAGCGGGTTCCTCTTCGCCCTGCACGATCAGTACCGTGACTATTACTATGATGCCGCCACGTTCGACCCGCAAAACGCCGTGACCGATGCATCCGGCGCACACCCGCACGAATGCACGTGGAACGGCGGCGACCAGAGCATCCTGTGCAGTGCGCTCGCACAGCACTATGTGGAGCGTAACTATGCCGGTCTGCACGATCTGGGGATCGACCCGGACGGTGTGTATCTGGACGTGTTCTCTACCGTGGATCTCGACGAATGCGGCGACCCGATGCACCGCGTCACTCGGCGCGAGTGCATCGGCTACCGGCGCCGCTGCATGGCGCTGCTGGCCGCCCGCGGCATGATCGTCAGCAGCGAAAGCCCGGTGGATGCGTTTTTGCCCGATATGGTGCTGTGCCACCATTTCCCGTGGGTGGATGCGCCGTTCTCCCCCGGTTGCGCCCGGTCCGTGCCGCTGTTCGGCCTCGCGTTCCATGACTGCCTGATCGCCCCGTGGCCCATGCATGACGAGGGCGATGCGCAGACCGTCATGCCGGCCCGTTTCCTGTATGCGCTGCTCAGCGGCGGCCCCGGCTATCTGGAGATCGATGCCGATCGCCCGCAGCAGGAAAAGATCGCGGTCCTTTCCCGCCTGCACGAAAAAGTCATGTACAGCGAGATGCTGTCGCACGAATTTTTGGACGATAGCGGCAAACGGCAGCGCACGGTGTTCGACGGCGGCGTGACCGTCACGGTCGACTTCGAAGCGAACACCTACACCGTCGAAGGCCTGTGACCCCGCCGGGATCTTGGAGGATAAAATGAAAAAGAAAACGCCGCCCATGGGCTGGAACTCATGGAACACCTTCGGCAAAGACATCAGCGAACAGCTGATCTTCACCGTGGCCGACAGTCTCGTCGACAGCGGCCTGCGCGATCTGGGGTACGATCATCTGGTGATCGACGACTGCTGGTCGCTGCGCCGCCGGGACGAATACGGCCGGCTCGTCCCGGACCCGGAAAAATTCCCCCACGGGATGAAGGCCGTCGCCGACTATCTCCACGAACGGGGCCTGAAGTTCGGGATGTATTCCTGCGCGGGCAACCTCACCTGCGGCGGGCATCCCGGCTCGTTCGAACACGAGTTCGTCGACGCCGCCACGTTCGCCGCGTGGGACGTCGACTTTCTCAAATACGATTACTGCTACCACAGCAAGGTCGTCCACGGCCGTTATC
>JAJXDX010000175.1 GCA_021640185.1 Oscillospiraceae bacterium
GATATCGAACATCGCGAGGGTGTTGAGCTTGCATACCCGGCACATGATCAGCCCGGACGCGAACGCCACGATCAGGCCGCCGTAGATGCCAAGGCCGCCCTCCCAGATGTACAGGATCGTTTTTGGGTCGGCAAAATAGGCGTCGCGCTGATCGCTGAACAGCACATAGTACAGCCGCGCGCCGATGAAGGCCAGCAGCGTGCAAACCAAGATGGCGTCGATCATTTTGTCGGGATCGAGGCCGAAGGATCTTGCATGGGACAGGCCGTAGATCACCGCCAGCAAAAAGCCGACGGCGATGCACACGCCGTACCATTTGATCGAGAACGTGTGGCCGAACAGCGTGAAGCCGAACAGCTCATCGCTCAGCGGCAGGTGCCACCCGAGGGCGGGGAACTCGATGTATTTCGTCAGGGTCGACAGCAGATGCATCGCAAAAACTTCCTTTCGGTGTTTATCGGGGGTATCGCCGCCCCCGGCGGCGTGCCGCCGGGGGCGTTTGATCCGTTATGTCGCGGGGCGGACGATCGACAGGGTGTGCGCCTCGGTCGGCAGGCGGCGGCGCAGCTGCCGCGTGATCTCCTCCGGCGTGATCTTCGTCAGTGCCTCTAGCACGGAGAAGGGCGCCAGCCCGTCGATCAGATCGTCCAGCAGGATCTCGGCGCACGCGCCGGCCTGCTCGAAGCTGCTGACGGCGTTGCCGTACCACGCGCGGCGCAGCGGCTCCAGCTCCCGCTCGGTCACGCCGTCGCGCTGCAGGCGGCGGATCTCCTCCAATATCTCGTGCGCCACGCGGTCCGGGTCGCTCGATTCGCCGCCGAACAGCCATGTGCCGAAGCCCGGCCCGCAGAAATAGCCTGCGCCGAAGCTGTGGTTGATCAGCCCCTGCGCCATCAGCCGCTCGTACAGCGGGCGGGAGTTGTTGGCGATCAGCATCCGGATCAGTCGGTCGCCTGCGGCGCTCATCGCATCCGCCGGCGCGGGCGGCTCCTTGATGCCCAGATAGAACAGCGGCGCGGATACCGGCATCGTGCGCTCGGTGCGCGCGGTGGCCGCGCCGTCCGGCTCGTCCGGCAGGATCGGGCGGAAATAGCCCGGTGCCGCCGGGGGCGGTGCCGTCTGCGGCAGATGCCGGTCGGCACAGTCGATCACCTCGTCGGCCGTGATCCGCCCGGCCACCACCAGCACCATGTTGCGCAGATCGTAATACCGCTCGTAGCAGCGGTACAGCCGCTCGGCCGTGATCTCGGCGATGGAGGATACCAATCCGGCGATGTCCAGCCGCACCGGGTGGCGGTGATACAGCCCGCCCAGCATATCGCGCAGGATGCGCGCGCCGGGCCGGTCCTCGCCCATGCGGATCTCCTGCTCGATGATGCCGCGCTCCTTTTCCACCGTTTCCGGCGTGAAATACGGATGCGTGACGAAATCCAGCAGGATATCCAGCGAGGGCACGATGTTCTCGGTCGCCTCGAACAGATAGGCCGTGCGCGAGAACTCGGTATACGCGTTGGCGTCGGCGCCCGTTTCGGCAAAGCGCTCGTCGGCGCTGCCGTCCTCGCTCTCGAACAGCTTATGCTCCAGATAGTGCGCGATCCCGGCGGGCAGTTCTTCCTGTCCGCCGTCCGCCGTGGGCAGGATGTTGTAGACCGAGCCGTAGTGCGTGGCGAAGACGCCGTAGGCGGAGCAGGACTGCGGCTGCTCCCACACCCAGATGTCCAGTCCGCTGCGGTGGCGGATGTGCGTGACGGCGTCGTCTGTCAGGGCGCAGTGCACCACGCTTTTTTCCGTTTCGCTCATCCCGTCACCTCCCCGCCCTGCGGGCGGTCTTTCGGACACAGCAGATACGTGGTATCGAAATGCACGGATCTGGCCACGCGGCACACCTCGTCGCGCGTGACCTCGCGCAGCGCCGCGCCGTACTGCTCCGGCGTGACGCAGCGGTCGAACAGCAGCTGCGTGCCGTAATGCTCCTCCCGCGCGGCGGTGGAGCCGTCCGCCGTGGCGAATTGCTGGATCAGTGCGCGGCGCGCGGCCTCCAGCTCGCCGTCCGAGAACTGCCCCTGCCGGATCGCCTCCAGCTGGCGCAGGATCTCCGCCTTGGCGGTGTCCGCGGCGGCGGGATCGATGCCGCTGTCGATCAGCAGCGTGCCGGACAGCGCACTGTAGGCGGAATGGCAGTAGTAGCACAGGCCGCGCTCCTCCCGCACGTGGGTGAACAGCAGCGAGGTCGGGCCGCCGCCCAGCAGCGCGTTCATCAGCCGCGCGGCGTATACGGGGCCGTCCGGCTCCGTCGCCGCGATGCGAAAGCCCAGCACCAGCTTGGCCTGATCGATGTCCATGTGCTCCGTTTCTTCGCTTTGCTTGAGCGTGAACACCGGCCCCGGCATCGGCTGCGCGCCGCGCCGCTCCGGCAGCGCGGCGAAACGATGCTCGATCCGGCGGATCAGCGCGTCGACGTCCGCGTCCCCTTGGTACAGCAGGCGGATTCGCGCCCCGCACAGCAGCCGGCGGTACGCCTCGGCCGCGGCGGCAGGCGTCAGCGCCGCCACCGTTTCCGGCGTGCCCAGCGGGTCGACGGCATACGGCTCGCCGGGGCAGAGCAGCGCCATGGCCCGGCGGCGGGCATACAGACGCTTGTCATTGAGGCGGCTCTGCAGCCGCTCCTGCAGGCAGCGCTGCTCGCGGGCGAAGTCCTCGGGATAGAACGCGCCGCTCTCGTCGAGCAGCGGCGCGGTCAGCGTGTCCAGCAGCAGCTCCACGCACTCGTCCGTCAGGTCGGTGCGGTCGGGCGTCAGCCGGGCCTGCAGGTATTCGATCGATACCTGCAGCACCTGCCACGCGCCCACGCGGAACGTGCCGCAGGCAAGCGACGCGCCGTACAGCATATCCAGCTTTTCGCACAGCACCGCCTCGGTGGGGTACCGCCGCGTGCGGCGGGACAGCAGATCCGGCAGGATCGCGATGCCGGCGGCCGTGCTCTCGCGCAGCGGGACGGCCAGCAGCGCCGTCAGCCGGTTGGTGCGGTAGCGCGCGGCGGACAGCGGCAGCAGCGTCATGTCGCGGCGCATGGGGATCGGCTTCGGTGTCATCGGGTGCTCCTTTCCGCCGCCTTACCGGGCGGCCAGCAGCGCGGCGGTCAGGTCGCCCGCCAAACGCCCGGCGTACAGTTCCAGTTCTTCAAAGGATACGGCGGCGTGCCGGTCGGCCAAGTCGCTGATCGTGCGCAGGATCAAAAACGGCACGCCGTTGGCGGCGGCGGTCTGCGCGACGGCCGCGCCCTCCATCTCCGCCGCGGCGGCGCCGAAGCCGTCGCGCAGGCGCAGTTTCGTTTCCCTGTCGGAAACGAACACGTCGCCCGAGGCGACGGTGCCGCAGATCGCCTTGGCCGTGCCGGGCAGTACCTGACGGGCGGCATCCTGTGCCAGCCGCACCAGCCGTTCGTCGGCCAAAAAAGCGGTGGGGCGCGTGTCGTCCCCGCCCGTGCCCATGTACCCCGGCGCGTGTCCGAAGGCGGTGATGTCGAAATCGTGCTGCACGGCGGCGGTGCCGATCACCAGATCGCCCACCTCCAAGCGGGGGTCGAGGCCGCCCGCCATGCCGCTGTTGATCAGCACGCCGGCATGGAAACGGTCGATCATCAGCTGCGCCGTGATCGCCGCGGCCACCTTGCCGATGCCGCTTTCCGCCACGACGGCGGGCGTGTCGCCGATCAGCCCGGTATAAAACGTCCGCCCCGCGGCCGTTTTTTTCTCCGCGTCGGTCATGCGGCGCGTCAGCTCCGCCGTTTCCGACGCCATCGCGCCGATGATCCCGACCACCGTTTTTTGCTCCATCGCCGATTCGTCCTCTCGTTTCGTCCTTTTCCTTATATTCTACCATATTTCCCGCGCGGACGCAATCCTTTTTCTTCCGTCCGCAGATCCCCATTTGCGGCAAAAAGAAGAAAAAAAGATAGACAGCCCCTTTCGATCGTGTTAAAATGAGGAAAAGATCCGCCAACGCCGGGGAGGGACGGTGCACGATGCCGAGATATGTCGACCAAAAAGCGAAATTGCCGCTGCTGCAGCAGATCTTGGAGAACGAAACGGACGAGCAGCACCCGTTGACCGTGAATGAGCTGATCGACCGTCTGGCGGCGCGCGGCATCCATGCCGAGCGCAAGAGCCTGTACACGGATCTGGAGCAGCTGCGTCAGCTGGGGGCGGACATCGTCAGCGTGCGCGGGCGCACGACCGGCTATTATCTGGGGCAGCGGTGCTTCGACCTGCCGGAGCTGCGGCTGCTGGTGGATGCGGTGCAGTCCTCGCGCTTCATCACGCAAAAAAAGAGCGCGCAGCTGATCGCCAAGCTGGAAACGCTGACCAGCCGCCACCACGCGGGCGAATTGCAGCGGCAGGTCATCGTGTCCGGCCGCGTCAAATCGATGAACGAGAGCATCTATTACGCCGTCGATGCGCTGCACGAGGCGATGCACGGCAACGTCGCCGTCACGTTCACCTATTTCGACCGCGATAAGCGCAAGCAGCGCCGCTACCACCGCGACGGGCGGGCTTACACCGTCAGCCCGTGGGCGCTGACGTGGAACGACGAGAACTATTATCTGATCGGTTTCGATCACGACTACGGCCAGCTGCGCAATTACCGCGTCGACCGGATGCAGGGCGTCACGCCCACCGCGCTGCCGCGCGCGGGGGAGAAGGAGTTCTCCGCCGTGGACATGGCGCAGTATACCCGCAGCACCTTCGGGATGTTCGGGGGCGAGATGCGGCGCGTCGCGCTGCGCTGCAGCGATCGGCTGTCGTCCGTCATCTTGGATCGGTTCGGCATGGACACCGCGCTGATCGCAGACGGGGACGGCTTCACCGCATGGGCGGACGTGGCGATCAGCCCGCAGTTCTATGCGTGGGCGACCGGTTTCGGCAGTGATCTGACGATCATCGGCCCCGCCGACGTCCGCGAGGGATACCGGCAGTATCTGGCACAGGTGCTGTCCGGCTACGGTAAGGAGAACGATCATGACGGACGCCCCGCTGCCGCCCTATGAACTGCGCCGCTCCCGGCGGCGCACACTGTCGCTGGAGATCACGCCGCAGCTGACCGTCCTCGTGCGTGCGCCGCTGCGCTGCCCGGAGGCGGAGATCCGCCGTTTTGTTTCTGCCCCTACCGACTGGATCGGCCGCCATATGCAGGTGCAGCGGCAGCGTCAGGCGGC
>JAJXDX010000176.1:0-4451 GCA_021640185.1 Oscillospiraceae bacterium
TGGCGTTTTTGATGGTGCTGCCGCTGGTGTGGACGAACCTGTCCGAAGGAATCGCGCACACCGACCGCGGGCTGCTGGAGATGGCGCAGGTGTACCGTTTCGGGCGGCTGCGGACGCTGCGCGAGGTGTGGATGCCCTCGGTGCGGCCGTATGCCGCAGCGGCGTTTTCGACCGGGCTGGGGTTCGCGTGGAAATCCGGCATCGCCGCCGAGGTGATCTGCGGGCCGCAAAACGCGATCGGCACGGGGCTGAAGAACGCCAAGGCGTATCTGGAAACGCCGGAGGTGTTCGCGTGGACGGTGACGGTGGTCGTGCTCAGCGTGCTGCTGGAGCGGCTGCTGCTGCGTTTTGTGCGGGAAGGACGGGCAAAGCCATGACGATCATGCTGGACGGGGTCACGTTTTCCTACGGGCGCGTGCCGGTGCTGCGCGAGGTGAGCCTGACGCTGCCGGAGCGCGGCGTGGTGTGCTTGTGGGGCGCATCCGGCTGCGGGAAAACGACGGTGCTTCGTCTGCTGGCCGGGCTGGAACGGCCGCAGGGCGGGCGCGTGCTGCGGCCGGAGCGGGTGTCCGTGATGTTCCAAGAGGATCGGCTGCTGCCGTGGCGCACCGCCGCCGAGAACGTGAGCATCGCCGCAGGCTGCCCGCCGGAACAGGCGACGGCATGGCTGCGGCGGTTGGGGATCGGCGACGAACAGGCCGGGGCGCTGCCCGCGGCGCTGAGCGGCGGTCAGTGCCGCCGCGCGGCGCTGGCGCGTGCCTTGGCGTATGAGAGCGATCTGCTGCTGCTGGACGAGCCGTTCACCGGCATGGATGAGGACAGCCGGGAGGCCGCCGCGGCGCCGATCTTGGCGCGTGCCGCACACGTGCCGGTCGTGCTGGTGACGCACGTGGCGGCGGAGGCCGAGCGGCTGTCGGCCGCCCTCGTGCGCATGGACAAGGCGGACGGCGCGCCCGTTTCGGGCGTGCTTCGTAACGGATAAAGAAGTATCTGCGCTCCCCGGTCGGCAAATGCCGGCCGGGGAGCGCCTTTTCGTTTATCAAAAAACGGATGCTTGCATCCGGCGTGCCGCCATGGTATAATGGTCGGGAACGATCTTGGGGCATCGCCCCGCGGACGAGGAGGAACGAAGATGAGCGCGATCGGCATTACGCTGCGCCGGGCAGAGGACGGCGACGATCCGGGGGCGAGCAAGCTGTTCGGCGCGCCGGCGGTCCCGGCAGGATGGCAGGATCGGTTCAGCGACGACGTGATCTTTTTTGGGCAGATCCGGCTGGCGGACATCGCTGCGCTGGATACCGAAGGACGGCTGCCGCACACCGGGTATTTGTACCTGTTTTTGGACATCGAGATGTGGCCGTATGAGGCGTGGGCGTTCTATCACGACGGCGCGCCGGAGGTCGTGATCGACGGGTTCAACAGCATCGAGCCGCGCTTTGCCCATCTTGACCGGGCGTGGATGATGTCGTTTTCCGCCGCGGCGGACGACGCGGACGGGACGCGGCTGTTCGGCGTGCCGTCCTCGCTGCCCGATCGCGGGGAAGAACTGCTGCTGCAGTTCGATCCCTTGGCGGCGGACACGGGGTTCCTTGACGAGATCGACGGGTATGCGTACTTCTTTTTTGGCGCAGATCCGCGCGATATCGACGCTATCCGTCTGGTCATCGACCGCTCGTGAGGGCGAAAAACAGGCGATGCGCCCTTGACAAATCACCGAAACTGCGGTAAACTGTTGGGCGGAGCGTGCTAAGCAGCCGCGTGCGCCGCCGGCGCATGAGGAAAGTCCGAGCTCCACAGGGCGGGATAACGGCTAACGGCCGCCGGGGGTGACCCTAGGGAAAGTGCAACAGAGATATACCGCCGCGCTTTTGCGCGGTAAGGGTGGAAAGGCGAGGTAAGAGCTCACCGGCACGCCGGAGACGGCGTGGCCCTGCAAACCCTATCCGGAGCAACGCCGACCGAAGCGATACATTGGCCCGATGTGCTTCAACGGGCGGCTAGAGCCGTTTGGCAACAAACGGTCGAGATAGATGGCTGCTCACGACAGAACTCGGCTTATCGGCACGCTCCGCCCTTTGATCAGCGGCTCCCGGACGCGGCGCATCCGTGCGTCCGGGGGCTTTGCGCGTGTTTTTTGGCCGTGCTTCGGCACGGCCGGCACACGGCCGGCAAAAAGCGAAAAAAGCCGTGCTATACGGCCGAAACAGCGTATACATATATCAGGCAGGGAACGAATGACCGGAAAGGCAGGTCGATCGGCGATGGAGGAGAAAGGCGTGTTCCGTACCGCGCTGGGCGGGTTCAACAAAAGTGACGTGCTCGGCTATATCGACCGGATCACGGCGGAATGGGACGAGGAGCGGCAGCGGCTGACGCAGGCCGCCGAAACGGCCGAAGCAGCGAGCGAGGAAGCACGGGACGAGGCACTGCGCCTGCGCGGCGAGAACGAAACGCTGCGCGGCGACGCGGAGAGCGCCCGTGCTGCGCAGACGGCGGCCGACGAGGCGGCGCAGACGCTGCGGCAGGAAAACGAGCGGCAGAGCGCGGAGCTGACGGCGGCCTCGGCCGAACGCGATGCGCTGCAGGCGGCAGCGGACGAGCAAGCGAAGGAGCAGGAGAGCCTGCGGCAGCGGCTGAGCGTGCTGCAGCAGGCCACCGACAAGCTGCGCCGTCAGCTGGCGCAAGAGCAGGAGAAGAACCGCTCCGCCGTAGCGGAGATGATGGCGGCCGAGGATCGGCTGTCCGCCTGTCGGGACGAAACGGAGGCCCTGCGCGAGCGGTTGGGCCGCGCCGAGGAGCGGCAGCGGCACTTTGCCGCGCTGTTCGGGCAGGAGGATGCGCTTTGCGACCGTCTGGAGCAGATCGTGCAGCCGGCGGCGGCCGACGCCTATGACGGTGCGGCCGGGGTGCTGGATGACACCGATGCCGCTCTGCACGCGATGCTGGCGCGATTGGGCGAGCTTTGCGAGCAGATCGCGCAGCGCCGCGAGGTGCTGGCGGCCGGACGCAGCGAGAACGAGCGGCGGCTGCACGATGCGATCCGCGCCTTGCTGGCCGAGCCGGAGGCGGCGGACGGGCCCGACGGCGAAGCCGGCGCAGACGGCGATGCGGCCCGCTTTTTTCGCTGATCCGCCCGCCCCGGGCATCGGTCGCGCGGGGAACAAGGGCGGTGCCGGAAAGCGTATACCGGGGGCGGCGCGCCGCCGACGGGATAAACGCGCCGACGGGCTGCTGATGCGGCTGGCGGCGTGGCTGCTGGGCGAGTGACGCGCACCGTGAACGAAACGATGAGAACCGACAAGAAAAAGGAGAATGGATCGATGGCTGAACTGAAGTATGAGATCGTAAAGGAATGCGGCGTGCTGTCGCAGTCGCCCACCGGATGGACGAAAGAGCTGAATTTGGTGAGCTGGAACGACCGCGCCCCCAAATACGATCTGCGCGACTGGGCGCCGGACCATGCCAAGATGGGCAAGGGCGTGACGATCTCGTCCGACGAGATCATCCTGCTGCGCGATCTGCTCAACGAGCTGGATCTGTAAGACTTGTGGCGGGCGCACCGCCCGCTGCGGATACCGACAAGGAGAGGTGCCGTTATGAGCTTTATCGAGATCCTGAAGGCCATCGTGCAGGGCATCGTGCAGGGAATCACCGAGTGGCTGCCGATCAGCAGCACCGGGCACATCTTGCTGCTGGATGCCGTGTGGAAAATGGATGCGAGCGAGGCGTTTTTCAACGTCTTCAAGGTCGTGATCCAGCTAGGTTCGATCATGGCCGTGGTCGTGCTGTATTTCCATAAGCTGAACCCCTTCTCGCCCAAAAAGGACGCGGGCGAGAAAAAAGCCACATGGGTGCTGTGGTCGAAGGTGCTGGTGGCGAGCATCCCGGCCGCGATCGCCGGGCTGCTGCTGGACGACCTGATCGACAGCAAGCTGAGCACGCCGTGGGTCATCGCCGCGGCGCTGATCGTGTACGGTATCGCGTTCATCCTGATGGAGCGGATGACCGGCGGCGCGCACGCGCTGCGCACCGACCGGCTGGAGGACATCTCCTACGGCAAGGCGCTGGGCATCGGCGCGTTCCAGATGCTGGCGCTGATCCCCGGCACGTCGCGCTCCGGCTCGACGATCTTGGGGGCGACGCTGCTGGGCGTTTCCCGCTCCGTGGCGGCGGAGTTCTCGTTCTTCATGGCCATCCCGGTCATGCTGGGGGCGAGCGGGCTGAAGCTGGTGAAGTATCTGCTGTCCGGCGAGGCCCGGTTCACCGCGCAGGAATGGGTCATGCTCGCCGTGGCTACGGTCGTGGCGTTCGTCGTGTCGCTGATCGTGATCCGCGGGCTGATGGCGTTCATCAAAAAGCACAGCTTCGCCGCCTTCGGGTGGTACCGCATCGCGCTGGGCGCGGTGGTGCTGCTGGTGATGTGGCTTGCGCCGAACGCGCTGAAATAAGAT
>JAJXDX010000176.1:4461-5197 GCA_021640185.1 Oscillospiraceae bacterium
CGGCGGCAGGGACATTTTTCGTCTTTTGCTGTGAAAAATGCTCACATAGCGAAGAAAACGCCCCGCACGATCGATCTATAAGCGAACAGACCGAAAACGGAACGTGAGGTGAGAGGATGACCGGGCGCGAGATCGATCACGATCTGATGAAGCTTGCACGGGGCGACCGGGCGGCGCTGGAACGGCTGTATGGGGCGCTGCGGCAGCCGGTGTTCCTGCTGGCGTTCACCTTGTCGCGGGACGAGGAGATCGCCAAGGATGTGATGCAGGACACGTTCGTCGCCCTCTGCGGCAGTGCCGGACGCTTTTGTCCGCGAGGCGCGAGCCGGGCCTATGTGCTGGGCGTGGCCCGGCGGCTGACGCTGCAGCGGATCGCCGAACGGGCGCGCACGCCGCTGTTTGCGGACGGCGAGGTCCCGGAGCAGGCGGAGGCCGATGCCTTCACCGCGCGGATCGAAGGGCAGGCGTATGCGGCGCAGCTGCTGGCTGCGCTGGATGAACGGGAGCGCGACATCGTCATCCTGCACGTTCTGGTCGGGCTGAAACACCGCGAGATCGCGGCGGCGCTGCACCTTCCGCTGGGCACGGTGTGCCGGGCGTATCGCGAGGCGGTAGCGAAGCTGCGTGACGCGGTGGACGACGAAAGGAGAGCATCATCATGCAAAAGCGAGCAACGAGAAAAGATGTGACCGCGGCGCTGACGCGCGCGATGGCACCGCTGGTGCCGGAGCGCACG
>JAJXDX010000177.1:0-2685 GCA_021640185.1 Oscillospiraceae bacterium
ATCCTTGTCGCCGCGCAGGGCGGCGGCGTTTCCTCGCACACCGTCACCGCCTCGGACGAGCAGATCCGGCAGGCACTCGAGGAAGCACGGTCGAATTCTGACGATTTTTAAAAAAAAACCGCGAAAGCCCTTGATTTTTGTTCCAAAATTTGCCATAATACTATCTAGGGGGTGGCATTTTTTGGGAACTACGATCATGTCAAGCGCTATGGACTGCTTGGAGAACTGCGCCTGTCTGCACTTGCCGATCGATGTCGAGCAGATCGCGGTGCATAAACGGTACGAAGTGCATTATTACAGCCGAAGCCGAACGCTCATCAAAACGCTCGGCCTGACGGAGTTGACCGAAACGCGTTCGGCGATCAGCCTTCGGCTCAACGACACCGTGCATATCTTCCTGTCGGACGCACTCAACGTGCAGGCCGCCGCACATGCGCTCGCGCATGAGTTGGGGCATATCTTGCTCGGCCATTTGTGGTCGGAAACGCCGTCCACACCGGCCAAGCAAGAGGAAGAAGCCGAAGAATTCGCGCTGTATCTGCTCGCGCCGCCGCCGGTGCTGGAGCATTACCGCGTGCGCACGGCCGAGGAGGTGCGCGCCCGCACCGGCTTGAGCATGGAGGACAGCCGCCGGGCGCTCCGCCTGCTCGAGGAGTACCGTCATCATCGCCGGGTGTCCCTGCAGCTGGAACGGCTCAAACGACGCGCCGGCCGTCACAAAAGACATCATCATGTCCTGCATCGCGTCGGGCTGTCGCTGCTGTTGGCGGCCTTCATGCTCATTTTGGCCGCGTGCCTCCGCCGCATCGCCACGACCGGCGACGGAAGCTGGAGCGAACCGACCGCACACGGAGATATGTATTGGACAGATGACGATATCTGCTGTCATCTGTTCATCGACTGCCACGCTCTTGCGGGCGAATGCACCGTTTATAAGGGCTGCCGCTGCATAGAAAAACCGGGCATCTGCCTCGATTGCTATATCCGCTATCGGCAAAGCGTGTCCGCCGAATAATGTCCCGTCCCATCGGGCAGACGGCCTACGGATACAGCAGCGAAGGCGGCCCGTCGACCGCTTCGCATAAACGGCGGCGTGCCGCTGCGCTGCGGGATATCCGCGGCGGCACAAGCAGAGCATCGAAAAGGACAGCTTCGAGCATAGTTCGGGCTTTGTCCGCCTGTCCGGCAGAGTTTCCGCCGCGCTCTGCTTTCCGGCACTCTTTTCCCGGTAATAGCAACACCGCCCGCCGCGGACAAGATCCTGCGGCAGGCGGTGTTTTTTGTTGCTTGTTTGATGGACTGTGCGGCACTGCGCCGCCGGCGGGCATCACTTTTTCTTTTTGATGATGCTCAACACGACGGCGACCACGACCATCGCAGCAGAAACGCACAGTACGATGATCACCGGCGTCAGGTTCGTGCTGTCGCCGGTGGCGGGGCTACTGCCGGCGGCCGAAGCCGTGACCGTCGCCAAAGCGAAGCACAGCACGATCGTCAGCAGCATAAGCAGAAGCTTGGCGGCCTTTTTCATCGGTGTCGACCCTTTCTGTTCATTTCGGTGGTGCATCGTCTTCCGCTGCCTGCGGGATGCGCAGCCAAGGCAGGCTCAAGCACGCTTGGCGATGTCGCGCAGGCACTCGACGCAGATGTTTTTGCCCTTGTAGGTGCTCACGTCGCGCGCATTGTTGCAGAAGATGCATGCGGGCTGGTACTTCTTCAGGATGATGGTGTTGTCCTCCACAAAGATCTCCAGCGAGTCATTGTCGTCGATATCGAGCGTGCGGCGCAACTCGATCGGCAAAACGAAACGGCCGACACTGTCGATACGGCGGACGATCCCGGTAGATGTCATGTTGATCTTCCTTTCTGATCGCATGGGATACCGGTATATCCGGTGATGCGGATACCGGTATTCCTGCTGTTCACGTGTCAAATTCTACCAAATATCATCTATTATGTCAAGAGCATATCGAATGCCGTGACGAAAAATCACGAACTATGGAAAAATACAGAGCATTTTTTGGGATCTTGAGATATTTTGAACGATGGCAGATGGTCTTTCCTTTTTCGCCGTGTAACATAGGCTATCTCAAAGCCCACCGCCCCCGTGTCCGCAGCAAAGGCAAGAAGCAAGGAACAAGAGCAGCCCCGTTCTGCCGGCCGGCAGAACGGGACTGCTTTGAAGATCGTGAGGCGCGGATCAGCGGCCGCAGCCGCGGTCGAACCCCGGGTTGCAGGCGTAAAAATTCTTGCTGTTCAGCCGTTCGGTCACCAGCCGCAGCCCTTCGCCGAAACGCTGATAATGCACGATCTCGCGCTCGCGCAGGAATTTGAGCGGCTCGCGCACGTCGGGGTCGTCCACCAGACGCAGCAGGTTATCGTAGGTGGTTCGCGCCTTTTGCTCCGCAGCAAGATCCTCGTGCAGATCGGTGATCGGGTCGCCGGTAGACTGGAACGTCAGGGCGCTGAACGCCTCGCCGGAGGCCGCGACCGGATAGATGCCGGTCGTGTGATCGACATAATACGGGGCGAAGCTGCTGTTTTTGATCTGCTCGGCGGTAAGGTTTTTCGTCAGCTGATACACGATCGCCGATACCATTTCCAGATGCGCCAGCTCCTCGGTGCCGATGTCCGTAAGGATGCCCTTGATCTCCGGATACGGCATGGCGTAGCGCTGGCTGAGAT
>JAJXDX010000177.1:2695-5153 GCA_021640185.1 Oscillospiraceae bacterium
CCTCGCCGTCCGGGCCGCCGTACTGCGTGGCGATCAGCTGGGCAAGCTGCGGGTTCGGGTTTTTGATGTTGACCGGATACTCCAGCTTCTTTTGGTATTGCCACATGGTCATTGTCCTCCTTTCCCGTTGTCCCACGGCCATGGGTCGCGGATCCATTCCGCCCAGCTGTCCGTGACGTCCTCCTGCGTCTGTACGAGCGGCCCGTAGGACTGCTCGTACCGGTCGACCAGCTGCGCAAGCTTATCGCGATAGACCATGCGCAGCTTCTGCGCCTGTTCGTCGTCCGGACGGGGATCCTGATACAGGCCAAGATCGATCAGGGCGAACTGGTAGGCGCGGATCCGGTCAAGCAGCGCTTTACGATCGACCATGCCGATCGCCTCCCGCCGTGAACGGCTTGTTCAGCTCCGGGAACAGGGTGCCGTTCGCCAGCGCCGCTTCCGGCTCATAGACTTCCTTGAGGTGCTGCCACGGCACATACGCCATCGCGAGCACCGGGTCTTCGGGAAGGCTACGCTTTTCTTCCATTCTCTCGACTCCTTTCCGGCACGGCTCTTCGTCCGTCAGCCAGTATCAGTTTATGTGACGGGCGGGACGCGCGTGACGAAACGCCGGGCCGCGGCGGTGACAGAGTATGAAAAAAGCCCTTCCGGCCGCGATCGCACGGCGCACTGCACCTAGCGAATAACTAACGAATAGACGGCAAAAAACACCTCCGGCGGCAGATCTTCTTTTCTGTCGCCGGAGGTATTTTATCTTTGAAATTAAGTAATGAAAGCGAAGTTCCCTCCGCCCGAAACGGACGGAGGGAACTTGAAAATGATCAGTTGTTGGGAACGACGTTGTACCAGTCGCCGTTCTGAACGACCTTGTAGCCGTCGGCAACGAAGATCTCGCCTTCGCCGACAGTGACATTGGACGGGTCAAACTTGTAGAACGAGCCGCCCTTGACGGTGATAGTGGCAGGGTCGCTGTCATTGCAGTTCAGCGTCCAAGCCGGGCTGACGCACTTGAAGGTGCCGCCTTCGATGGTGATCTTCGCATTGTCCTCTGCATAGATCAGGGACAGCGCGGAACCCGCAGGAGCCTGATTGGCAAATTCGCCGCCCTTGATGATGATCTCGGATCTACTGGAGGCGCAGACGGCCATCGCGTAGTTGCTGACATAGGTGCCGTAAACCGTTGTAGCATCTACGATGATCTTTGCAGTACCCGTTCCGTGAATTGCACCGGCTGTGCCGTTTGCCTGAATGTTGCCGGTCACTGTATGTTCGCCGTCAGTATATTCCACACGCTTGAGAACGGTGGCAGCGTTTGCATCATAATCGGGGCCAAAGCTGTCACTTTCCACCGTCGCCTGAGTAGCGCGCACCTCAATGCCGAGACCGGAAACAGAAGAAGGCCTGAGCCTTGAAGCATTGGCTTCGTTGCCGACCGAGGTAGGCAGATAGATCGCTACGGCAAAGGGCTTGGATTCTTCTTTTGCCTTCAGCGTGACCCACTCGTTAGTGAGCATGAAGTCTTTAGCCAACGTCTTTTCGGAACCGGCAATGGCAGCCCAAACATCCTCGCGGTTTGCAAACTTGGTCGTGGTCTCGGCAGTGCCGATCTTCAGATAATTATCTACACGATACCAATCGCCGTTAACATTTTTGCCCCTGTTGGAGGTGTAGTTTTTGGAGAAGCCGGCCTCATATTTCAGCGCCAAATTGCCGGCGTTCACGACCTTCAGATAGACCACCTGCGTATAGCCCGGCTCCCACAGCGCATTGTCCTTGAAGAGCTGCGTCTGCTCGGTGGCCTCATTCCACTTCACCATGTCCGTGCTGTACATCAGCTTGACGTCCAAGTTGCCCGCTTGGATCTTGTTGACCCCGGTGGATGCCGTGTCGGTGAACCACGCGAACGTGGAACCGATGAGCATCGCCACGCACGCCACGATCGCCAGCACACTGGTCAGCAGTGCCCGTTTGGTAGATCTGCTGCTTGTCATTGTTGTTTTTCCTCCTTATTCTAAGTTTTCCAATGACGATATGTATACACGGTCTTCCCGTGATCACACCATCGTGATGCCGGACGAGATCTGCCCTTGATGCCGCAGCCGCTCATCCGTCGATGAAAAACGCAAACGTTTTTCGCAGAGTTAGTTACTCTGTCAAAAAAGATCCCCAAAAAGACCGCGCAAACAACTCCAATGGTTCGACTGCCGATAGGCTGTTCGTATCGGTTTGTCCATCGCCCGTCTGCCCTTTGCCTAGGCGGATCGCCGCAGGTAACGATCTGACTGTCGGCCTGACTGATCACGTCACATCCTCTGCCGGCAAACGATCAAAATGGCTCGTTTTGACGCATACGGCTCATTTTGATCAAAACAAGAAATACCGATATTTTTACTTGCCTTTTTCGCAAAACAGTGCTATGATAACAGCGATGGGCAAACGGAAAAATTTCGCAGAG
>JAJXDX010000178.1 GCA_021640185.1 Oscillospiraceae bacterium
CATTACCAATGCAAACCTGATCAAACTCACCGACTTCAAGCAATTTATCGCCCTTCAATGTAATATTACAATTGAGAATCAAATAGGTATTTGCAACCGTTGACTTTGCAAGAGTTCCGCAGGTGATTTCCGCATCATGAAAGAGTACTGTAGCAAAGCTTTCTGCAGGCTGAACAAGAATCTGATCGCCAATATCGAAATTACCTTTCGTAACAAGTAGTTCACCGCTCATAGGTTTGCCGTCATCGACGTATTTGCAGGAATAATTTTTTTTGATATAAAGCGCTCTGTCGCCCTCGTCTGTCAAATCAATCGGCTTTGTAACAGGATAAGTAGCATCCTTATCGTACTGGGTGCCATAGCTGTCGCGCTCCGTTGTGTACTGCGTAGCCACCACATTCAGACCGAAGCTGATCGAAGCTGCTTTTTCGGAAGAGATCGCGTTGGCTTCGTTGCCGATCGCCGTGGGCATATAGACCTTTATACCGAGGATCGACGCATCGCCGGGCTGCAGGGCGTGGACACCTCCGTTGGAAGTATATTCCAGCTCAAAATCAGCAAAGTCGCGATGCTTCCAAGCAAGGACATTTCCTTTTGCAAAGATCAGCTGTTCCATCAGATAACTAACATCATGTGGGCCGGCATTAGGATCATACTGCTGGATGGGACTTGTAGCGACCTTCAAATAGTCGGACAGTTTATACGGATTCCCGGCCATATTGACACCGGCCGTTTCCGCAGCGACGTTCATGCCGATCTTATACTTGAGCGACAAGCTGCCGGCGTTTTTGATCTTCAGCTCCACCACTCTGGTGTGGCCCGGCTCGAACAGCGTCGTTTCGCCGCCGAAGAGGTCCGTGGCATCCTTGAGCGTCTGCCAATCCCCTTCAAAGGACGTCCTGTACAGGACTTCCAGCTTCAAGTTCCCCGCCTGGATCTTGTTGACCCCGGTGCTGGCCGTGTCGGTGAACCACGCAAAGGTAGAGCCGACGAGCATCGCGACGCAAGCCACGATCGCCAGCGCACTGGCCAGCAATGCACGTTTCGTTTTTACCATTTGTTTTTCCTCCTTGATCGTTCTGCCGCCATCTGTTCTGTCCGGACAAGACACAAGCTAAGCATTTATTATTATAACAGCTTACTTATTTGAGAACAAGCGTTGATCTAAATAGTGTTTATCGCTTTTTAGAGCAGTTTTTTTTTATTTTGTTCATCTCGTTTTGACAAAAAATGTCCCTCGTCCGCATCGGACAAGGGACATCCCGCCCGCCTGTGCCCCAAAGCCGAACCATGCCCACAGTCAGGCATACGAAAACAGGCCGTATTTCTTCTTGATCCGCTCCAGCTTTTCGCCGATCGGCCCGGCCAGCAGCAGCAGAAAGATCACATTGGATACGGCGTAGCCCACCGTGACGGGCAGCGCCGAGGATAGCGCGGCAAGATAGCGCGTAAGGACGAACCGGCCGTCCATCCACAGCACCGTCCAGACGTCCATCAGCATCGAAAAAAGGACCCCGGCCAGCACACCGAACGCGCACAGGGCGATCCTGCTTTTTTTCAGCGGCCGGGACAGCGCCCCGGCCAACAGCCCGATCACGCCCCATGCCAGCATCTGGAACGGCGTCCATGCCCCCTGCCCGAAATAGAAGTTCGAGATGAGCGCCGACAGCGCGCCCACCGTGAAGCCTGCCTGCGGCCCCAGCCAGATCGCGGCGATCACGGTGATCGCCGTCACCGGCTTAAAGCCGGGCAAAAATGCAAAAACGAACCGCCCGACGACCGACAGGGCGGTCATGACCGCCAGCACGACCGTTTCGCGCGCGGAGGTCTCGCGCCGCTCGAAGGCGGCGAACATCGCCGCGCAGGTCAGCACCGCCACGCAAAGCGAGATCCACGCGTGATGCCGGCCGCGAAACAGCAGCGCCCCACCCACCACGACCACCGGCACGGCGATCAGCAGCAGAGCGAACGACAAAACGCGGCGGGGAGCGATCCTCATCGCACATCCTCCTTTTCGCTGTCGAGCCGGCCACCGGCCATGCGGATCACGTCCGCGCACGAAACGGCACCGTCGAACCGTCCGGCGGCGATGCGCGCAGCGGCCGTGGTGTAAAACGCATTGCCGGGGAAAAACGTGCGCGGCGGCTCGACCAACACGATCTCGCCGTCGAACAAAAATGCGCAACGGTCGGCGTTCGCCGCGGCGAACTCGATATCGTGCGTCACGGTGACGACGGTCATCCCGTCTTTTTGCAGATCGCGCAAGATCTGCGCCAGCCGCGCCCGCCCGCCGGCATCGATGCCCTTCGTCGGCTCGTCCAGCAGCATGATCTCCGGCTGCGTCAGCAGCAGCTTGGCCAGCGCCGCCAGCTGTTGCTCGCCGCCGCTGAGGTCGTAGGGATGGCGGTCAAGCAGCGCGGCGATACCCACGCGCTCCGCCGTTTGGCAGATCCGGGCGTCGCTCTCCTCGCGGGCAAGCTTCAACACACCGGCGGCCTCGGCCAGATCCTCGCGGACGGTCTTGTGCAAAAACACCGTCTGCGGATCCTGCGGCAACAGGGCGATGCGGCACGCGCTCTCCCCTTTGGCGCGGCGCGCGCCGGGCATCCTCCTGCCCGCCGTCACCGATCCGGCATAGGGCTTTCGCACCCCGGCAAGAACGTAGAGCAGCGTCGTTTTTCCCGCGCCGTTGCCGCCAAGCAAGCACAGATGCTCGCCCGCGTACACGTCAAGCGAAACGTCCCGCAGCACGTCCGGCGCATCCTTTTCGTAACGGAAACGGATCTGCCGTGCGGAAAGAACGGTCTTGCCCGGCACGGCGGGCGGATCCTCCGGCAGGGCGCAGGCGGCGCTGCCGCAGTATGCGGCAAGGAACCGCCGCCCCTCACCTACCGTCAGCGGGCATTCCCCCGCCCCGTCCAAGGCCGAAAAGATGCGGACTGCCGCAGGCAGCGCCCCGGCCACCGGGTGGCCGTTATCCTGCGCAAGGTGCGCGGCGAAGCGGCGCGGTGCGCCGTCGAACACGATGCGGCCGCCGTCCATCAGGATCGCCCGGTCGGCGATCGGCAGCACGTCCTCCAGCCGATGCTCGACCAGCACGACGGCGATCCCCAGCTCGCGCCGCAGCTTCCCGACCGTGTCGATGAATGCCGCCGCCGCAAGAGGGTCAAGCTGCGCGGTCGGCTCGTCGAACAGCAGCAGCCGCGGGCGCATGACCGTGACGGCCGCCAAATTCAGCAGCTGCTTCTGCCCGCCGGACAGGTCCGCCGTGCTTTGCCTGAACCACGGCCCGATGCCGAAATAGGCGGCCGTCTCGCACACGCGGCGGCGGATCTGCGCCGTGGGCAGGCCAAGGCTCTCCGGGCCGAAGGCCAACTCATGCCAGACCTTGTCCGTCACGATCTGCTCCTCCGGCCGCTGCTGCACGAGGCCGATCTCGGCACACGAGGCACGCTCGTCCCACTGCGCCTGCGGCAGACCGTCAAAGCGGATCTCTCCGCTTTTTTCGCCAAAGGGCGCCAGCTCGCGTTTGATCAGGCGCAGCAGTGTGGATTTGCCGCAGCCGGACGCGCCGCAGATCACGAGCAGCTCCCCCGCCTCGACGGAAAACGACACGTTTTGCAGCGCCGCGCACGGCGCATCCGGATACCGAAAGGTCAGATCTTCGACCTGCAGCAGTGCCATCGGAGCTCCTCCTTCCCTTCCAAAACGACCGGCAAAAACGACAGGACGGCGAATGCGGCGATCGCGATCGACCCGAGCGCGTCCGGCCGCGTGAACGTGACCAGCGGATAATAAGCGAAGTCCAGCCGGCCGCACACCATCCCGACGGCCGCAAGGATGTCGGTCAACGCTACCGCGATGACCAGAAGGACATCCCGCCTGCCGAAATGAAAAAGCGAGAATGCCGTGCGCCCCTTCAGCCCGAAGCCGCGCCCCTTCATCGCCGCGCCGGTGTCCACGGCGTTCTCCAGCGACCATGTGACCAATGCGGAATACGTGCGCGCCCCCGCGCGCAGGCGACCGGTGCGGCCGCCCGTGCCATCCAGCCCCATCGCCCGCTGTGCCGTGCGGATCCTTTCCCCCTGCTGTCGGAACAGCGGGACGAACCGCAGCGCGGACGAAAACAGCAGCGCCGTTTTGGGGGACAGGTGGCCAAGCAAGAACATCAGCTTGTCCGACGTCATGACCGCATCGAAGCAGCGCGACCAGACCGTGGCTGCGGCCAGCATGACCGAAAGGCTGACACCGTACAGCAGCGCCTCCAGCGTGACGGCGCGGCGGCCGAGCAAAAACAGCACCGTTTTGCCCTTGTGGACGAATAGGGGGTTAGTGACGGCGATCAGCAAAAACAGCCCGATCCCGGCCGCGACGGCGCGCGCCGACAGCCGGCCGCGCCGCAGCACGGCCAAAAAAGCAAGGCCGCCGCACAGCGCGCACAGCGGCAGCGCCGGGTGGGGCGAGAACACGCACAGCAGCAGCACGGACAAAAAATAGAACGCCGCCGACGCGGGGTGGAACAGATCGAAATACCGCATGGGGACGCTCCTTTCTCCGTTCGATCGGCCGGATACCGAAAATGCCCCTCCGGCCGCACGGGCCGGGAGGGGCACGCCGTTTTTCACGATCGGCTCTCGCGATTCACTGCACCAGATAATTGACATGATCGACCAGCCGGTCGCCCTCGTAATACAGGCGCGGGACGCGCTTGCTCAGCAAGCACACGATCTCGTACCCGATGGTGCCGATCAGCCCGGCCAACTCATCGGCCGAGATCATGGCGCCGCCGTCCTCACCGAACACGGTGGCCACCGTGCCCTCGTCGGCCTGCGGCACATCGGTGACGTCCAGCATACACTGATCCATGCAGATGCGCCCGATGACCGGGACGCGCTGCCCGTCGATCAGCATGAAGGCGCGGCCGGACAGCGCACGGACATACCCGTCCGCATAGCCGATCGGCACGGTGGCGATGCGGCAGGGCGCATCGGTGGTGTAGGTGCGGTTGTAGCTGACCGGCGTGCCGGCCGGCAGCTCCTTGACCATCGACACGGCAGTCTTTAGCTCCATCACCGGGCGCAGGCCGGGGAAATGCGCCGCCATCCAGCCGTCCGGCATCAGCCCGTAGAGGATGATGCCGGGGCGCACCATGT
>JAJXDX010000179.1:0-484 GCA_021640185.1 Oscillospiraceae bacterium
CCTTGGTGGGCACCGGCGATGCGGAGGGCAGCCTATCGGCCGCCAACATCCTAAAACCCGCGCTGTCGCGCGGGGAGATCCAAGTCATCGGCGCCACGACCTTTGACGAATACCGCCGCTGCATCGAGAAGGATGCGGCGCTGGAGCGGCGCTTCCAGCCCGTCACGGTGGAGGAGCCGTCGATCGACGCCGCCTTCCAGATCCTGCAGGGCGTGCGCGGGTATTACGAGAGCTATCACGGCGTGAAGGTCAGCGACGCGGTGCTGCGCCGCGCCGTCGTGCTGTCGGAGCGCTATATCACCGACCGCTTTTTGCCGGACAAGGCCATCGACCTGCTCGACGAGGCGTGCGCCGCCACGGCGCTGGCCAACAAGCAGGCCGACGAATACGCCCGCCTGACCGCGCATGTGCAGGAACTGGAGGAGGCGGAGAACGCCGCCGCGGCGGCGGACGAGGTGGACTACGAGGCGCTGGCCAATACGCG
>JAJXDX010000179.1:494-5127 GCA_021640185.1 Oscillospiraceae bacterium
CAGCAGGCGGAGAAGATCCGCGAGGCGGCGACCGCCGCCCCGGTGACGGAGCAGGCGCTGGCCCGCGTGATCGAGCTGTGGACCGGCATCCCCGCCGCCCGCGTGCAGGAGAGCGAACTTTCCCGCCTGTCGCAGCTGGAGGATGAGCTGCGCAAAAAGGTGATCGGTCAGGACGAGGCGATCGCCGCCGTGGCTGCGGCGATCCGCCGCAGCCGCGTGCAGCTGTCGCCGCGCCGCCGCCCCGCGTCGTTCATCTTCGTCGGGCCTACCGGCGTGGGCAAAACGGAGCTGGTCAAGGTGCTGGCCGCGCAGCTGTTCGATACGCCGGAAACGCTGATCCGGCTGGATATGTCGGAATTCATGGAAAAGCACGCTGTGTCGCGCATCGTCGGCTCGCCGCCCGGCTACGTCGGGTACGACGAGGCGGGGCAGCTGACCGAAAAGGTGCGCCGCAAGCCGTACTCCGTCATCCTGCTCGACGAGATCGAAAAGGCGCATCCGGACGTGCTGAACATCCTGTTGCAGATCTTGGACGAGGGGCGCGTCACCGACGCGCACGGCCGCGTCGTCAGCTTCCAGAACACCGTCATCATCATGACGTCCAACGCCGGCAGCAGCCTGCGCGAGAACCTGATGGGCTTCGGCAAAACGGAGGGGGAGGCGCAGAAGGACCGCGCACTGAAGGCGCTGGAGGAGTTTTTGCGCCCCGAGTTCATCGGCCGCGTCGACGAGGTGGTGTTCTTTGCGCCGCTCAGCCGCGAAAGCTACGGCAAGATCGCGTGCCTGATGCTCGACGAGATGGCCGCGCCGCTGGCCGAGCGCGGCATCGCTTTCCGCTACACGCCCGCGGCGGCCGACTGGCTGGCCGCGCACGCCTTTGGCGGCAAGCGCGGCGCGCGCGATCTGCGCACGCTGATCCGGCGCGAGGCGGAGGACCGCATCGCCGCCCTGCTCGTCGAGCGGTATGCCGATCCCCCGACGATGCTCGCCCTTGATGTGAAAGACGACCGCCTGATCGCGGTCACCGATAAAGACTGAACATTTTCTAGATAAGGTAAGGAAGGAGAACATCCCATGTTCAAACGGCTGCTCGGCAGTGTGCGGGAGTATAAGCGCCCCACGCTGCTGACCCTGCTGTTCATCGTGATGGAGGCGGTGATCGAGTGTCTGATCCCCTTCATCACGGCACGGCTGATCAACCGGATCGCGCTGGGGATCGATATGGGCTATATCGTGCGCACCGGCTGTTTGCTGATCGGGCTGGCGGCACTGTCGCTGTGCTGCGGCGGGCTGGCAGGCTTCACCTGTGCCAAGGCGTCCGCCGGCTTTGCGAAGAATCTGCGCGGCGATCTGTTCCGCCGGATCCAGACCTTCGCGTTCGAGAACATCGACAAGTTCTCGTCGTCCTCGCTCGTCACGCGCATGACGACGGATATCTCGAACATCCAGATGTCGTACATGATGTGCATCCGCATGGCGGTGCGCGCGCCGCTGATGCTGATCTTCTCCATCGTGATGGCGTACATCATGGGCGGTGCGCTGGCCACCTCGTTCGTGATCATCATCCCGCTGCTGACGGCCGGGCTGCTGCTGATCGCTCGCTTCGCGATGCCCGCGTTCCGCCGCGTGTTCAAAAAATACGACCGGCTGAACGAATCGATCGAGGAGAACGTGCGCGGGATGCGCGTCGTCAAGGGCTTTTCGCGTGAGCCGTTCGAAAAGCAGCGTTTCGCCGCCGCGTCGGCGGACATCTGCCGCGACTTCACGCAGGCGGAGCGGATCGTGTCGATCGATACGCCGCTCGTCCAGCTGTGCCTGTATATCAATATGATCTTCGTGCTGCTGATCGGCTCCCGCCTGATCGTGGAGAGCGGCGGCACGCTGATCGGCGTTGGGCAGATCAGTGCCATGCTCACCTACGGCATCCAGATCCTGATCCAGCTGATGATGCTGTCGATGATCTATGTGATCTTGACGATGTCGGCCGAGTCGATGCACCGCGTCGACGAGGTGCTGTGTGAGCGGCCGGGGCTGACCAGCCCGGCCGACGCGGTGAAGACCGTGGCCGACGGGTCGATCGACTTCGACGGCGTCAGCTTCAAGTATGCGGAAAAAGCCGAGCGTTTCGCGCTGGCGGACGTGGATCTGCACATCCGCTCCGGCATGACCGTCGGCATCTTGGGCGGCACGGGCTCGAGCAAATCCACGCTGGTGCAGCTGATCCCGCGCCTGTATGACGCCACTGTCGGCACCGTGCGTGTGGGCGGCGTGGACGTGCGCCGCTACGATCTGGATGCCCTGCGCGGCGCGGTGGCCATGGTGCTGCAGAAGAACCTGCTCTTTTCCGGCACGATCAAGGAGAACCTGCGCTGGGGCAACGAGAACGCCACCGACGAGCAGCTGATCGAGGCGTGCCGTCTGGCGCAGGCGGACGAATTCATCCGCACGTTCCCCGACGGGTACGACACGTTCATCGAGCAGGGCGGCGTCAACGTCTCCGGCGGGCAGAAGCAGCGGCTGTGCATCGCGCGCGCGCTGCTGAAGGATCCCAAGATCCTGATCTTGGACGATTCCACCAGCGCCGTCGACATGAAGACCGACGCCAAGCTGCGCGCCGGTCTGGCGGCCTATCTGCCGCAGACGACGAAGCTGATCATCGCGCAGCGCGTCGCGTCGGTGCAGGAGGCAGATCTGATCTTGGTCATGGACAACGGGCGGATCGTTGCCTCCGGCGACCATCAGGCGCTGCTCGCCTCCTGCCCGATCTATCAGGAGATCTATGCCCAGCAAACGGGCGCATCCGATCCGGAAGGGGGCGAGGCGGATGCCTAAGACGAAACGGGACGCCGCGCCCAAAAGCAAGGCGGATCTGTCCTCGCTCGGCCGGGTGGTGCGGCTGCTTTTCCGTGCTTATCCCGTGCTGGGGCCGGTCACGGCGGTGTGCATCGTGTTCTCCGCCGTCGTCAGCGCCGTGCCGTCGATATTCATGCAGAAGGTGCTGGCCGTCGTGACGGAATGTGTCGATACCGGCACGCTGTCGTGGGCGACGGCGCGCGAGCGGATCCTGCCGCTGGTGCTTGTGCTGGGCGGGCTGTATCTGCTCGCGCTGATCTCCACCACCGTGTTCAGCCAGCTGATGGCGTTCATCACGCAGGGCTTCCTCGATAAGCTGCGCCGCCGGATGTTCGACAAGATGCAGGATCTGCCGATCCGCTTTTTCGATACCCACAAGCACGGCGACATCATGAGCCGCTACACCAACGATACCGACGCGCTGCGCCAGCTGGTCAGCCAAGCGCTGCCCTCGCTGCTGCAATCGGCGATCATCGTGCTCAGCGTGCTTAGCATCATGCTGTGGTACAGCGTGTGGATGACGCTGGTCGTGCTGATCGGCGTGGCGGTGATCGTGTTCGTTTCCGGCAAGATCGGCGGCGGCTCGGCCCGCTATTTCGTCCGCCAGCAGGAGGCCGTCGGCAAGACCGAGGGCTTCGTGCAGGAGATGATGAACGGCCAGCGCGTCATCAAGGTCTTTTCGCACGAGCCGAAGGTCATCGACGAGTTCGACGAGGTCAACGGCGCGCTGTACGAGGACAGCCGCCGCGCCAACGCCTATGCCAACTGTCTGGGGCCGATCATCATGAACATCGGCAACGTCCTGTATGTGGCGTGCGCGATGATCGGCGGGCTGTTTTTGGTGAGCGGGCTGCCGAACGTCAGCCTGTCCGGGCTGCCGTTCTCGGTGGATATCTTGGTGCCGTTTCTCAACATGACCAAGCAGTTCACCGGCAACGTCAACCAAGTGTCGCAGCAGATCAACGCCATCGTCATGGCGGCGGCGGGCGCGAAGCGCATCTTCGAGCTGATGGACGAACCGTCGGAGCCGGATGAGGGCTATGTCACCCTCGTCGACGCCGAGGTCCTGCCCGACGGCCAGATCCGCGAGAGCGCACAGCGCACCGGCCACTGGGCGTGGCGCCACCCGCACGCGGACGGCATCGTCACCTATACGCTGCTGCGGGGCGACGTACGCCTGACGGACGTCGATTTCGCCTACGAGGAGGGCAAGCCCGTTCTGCACGACGTCAGCGTTTTTGCCGAGCCGGGGCAGAAGGTGGCGTTCGTCGGCGCGACCGGCGCGGGCAAGACCACGATCACCAACCTGATCAACCGCTTTTACGACATCGCGGACGGCAAGGTGCGCTATGACGGCATCAACATCAACAAGATCAAAAAGAGCGACCTGCGCCGCAGTCTGGGGATCGTCCTGCAGGACACGAACCTGTTCACCGGCACGGTGATGGACAACATCCGCTACGGTCGGCTGGACGCGACGGACGAGGAATGCCGCCGCGCGGCCGTCCTTGCGGGCGCGGACGATCTGATCGCCCGCCTGCCGCAGGGCTACGACACGCCGCTGACGAACAACGGCGCCAACCTGTCGCAGGGGCAGCGGCAGCTGATCGCGATCGCCCGTGCGGCGGTGGCGGATCCCCCGGTCATGATCCTGGATGAGGCCACCTCGTCCATCGATACCCGCACCGAGATGATCGTGCAGCGCGGCATGGATAAGCTGATGGAAGGGCGCACGGTGTTCGTCATCGCGCACCGGCTGTCCACCGTCCGCAATGCCGAC
>JAJXDX010000180.1:0-1169 GCA_021640185.1 Oscillospiraceae bacterium
GAGGGCGGCGATCAGCGCAGCCGCAGCAAATGTGGCAACCGGCAGCAGCACCGGTAGACGCACACCGGTCGCCGGCGCCTCATCCGTTTCCTTACCGCCGCCGTCCGGCACGTCCGGCTCCTCCGGCACGTCGGGTACGATCCCGCCGACCGGCTCCTCGGCCAGCACGTCGTGCAGCTTGATCTCCCAGTTATGGGCATACATCCCGGGGAACTCGAAGATCGCATAGTGAGCATCGTTCGGCACATCGATCCGGAAATAGCCGAAATCGAAGCCGTGTGCCGAGATCCCGGCCTTTTCGTCGATGTGGTAGGTCGGCACGAATTCGAAGCGGAAGTTCTCGACCTCGTCCCAGATCATGTTATCCGCAGAGGTGTACAGCTTCGGCATGAACTCGTGGCCGGCGGCGGCGCGATCTGCGGTCAGCGCCGTGTAGTCGGTCAGGCCGTTTTTATCGTTCGCGAACATATAGGACATATAACCGACCTTGAACGTCACACGTGAGCCGGGCGCGACCTTCCACACGATCGCATTGTCCATACGTGCCGCGACCGGGAACACCCGCTCGAGGTCACCGTCGGGCAGACAGGTACCGTCGTTGGCGAAGATGCCGTCGCGCACGACCACGTCGTAAACGAACTGCGTGCCGCCCTCGAAGCTATCCACATACGTGTCGTCCGCGCAGGTGTCATGGAACGTGGTCTTCCACTGCGGATCGGTCTGCTGCACACCGGCCGTCGCCCGCACCGCAGCGACGGCGATGTCGGTCGCCTTTGCCGTTTTGGGGAACACGGCACGCAACACGGTATCGTAGTCCGGCACACGGTCGATCACGTAGGCGACTTTATAATACTCGCTCTGCCCCACGCGCCCGAGCACCCGCACCTGCGGCGCGGCCGCCTTGAGCGTGAAGCGGTCCTGTCCGGTCAGCAGGGTCAGCACCGCATCGGCACGCACGCCGTCACCGTCGAGCGTCGAGGCGTGCTGATAGGCGATGACCGCCACCTTGGCCTGTGCGCCGACGCGCCAGCTCAGCGCGGTCTGCACATCGCCGTGCAGACGCACGAGCGCCGCATCGCCCGGATCGGTTTGCCCGAAGGACACGCCGTTCGGCTGCTGCACGCGGATGTTCTCGTAGGAGGTCGGCTCCGCCAAGCTCAGATCGTCAC
>JAJXDX010000180.1:1179-5118 GCA_021640185.1 Oscillospiraceae bacterium
TCCTGCCTCCGGCAGCCCGGAGGCAGGAAGGTCGGCCCGCACGGATTTGAGCGACGGGATCCAGATCCAGTCATAGGTCGTGTCCGGGTTTTCGGGGTCTTTACGGATACGCACGCCGTTGATCTCTTCGGCCGACAGATAGTTCGGCAGCACGATGCGCACGAGAGAGTGTCCCTGCGGCATCTGCTCGATGCCGTAAACGAGCTTGTCAAAGTCGCGGGCGACCCAATGCCCGTCCACCTGACCGAAGCCGGGATACACCGCCTCGACCGCTTCGGCCGGGGCCCACGTTTTGCCGTCGGCCGAGGTATAAAGCTTGAATTTTCCAAGCGCCTTCACCTCGTCGGCCAGCTCACCGGACAGCACCACGCCATCCTCGCCGCGCTTCCAAACGATGTTTTGCAGATAGGCCTCCACCGTCACGCGCGAGCCGAGCGGCACCTTGTAGTCCACCCAAAGCTCCTTATCTTTATCCTCCGGCCAATAGGTGCGCAGCACGCCCATTTTGCCGTCCGTGCGGCGGAAGTCCTTCACCTCGCCCTGTCCGGCCGTGAACAGGCCGTATTCCTCATTGAAAAAGATCACATCGCATTTGTCCGCCGGCCGGATGCCGTAGTCCATCGGGTCCTCGAACACCCGGTCGTAAGCGGGCGTGCCGTCAGCCGTACCTGCGGCGCGCAGCGCCGAGAACGAGATCCTGCTGCCGGTCTGCCAAACGACCTTCAGATAGGCCGTGCCGTGCGGCGCGGCCGCCCCGCGGAACGCGAGCAGCTTTTGCCCGATGTACGAGCCGAGCGTCTGCACGTCTGCAGTATCGAGCTTCGTCCAAGTGAAGCGGTCGCCGCTCGTATAGAACACCGGGCAAAGCTGCTGCGGGACGGTGCCGTCCTCATCGAGCAGCGCTTTGGGATAATACAGCCCGAGCACCGGCTGCTGCCCGGCAGAGAACGCCCAGCTCATCTCGTTTTTATGCGCATAGGTCGCCTCGGCGAACGAGAGCACCGCATCCCCGGCGCGCGTGCGCACCGCCTGCTCCGCGGCGGGCGTCACGGTGAAGCCGTCCTTGTACAGCACGCCGGCGATCCGGCTGACGTCATCGAACTCGTCGACGGACGTGAGCGCATCGAAGGCGGCAAGCGCCTCGGTATCCTCCGTGACGGTCTCCTCCGCCGGGATCTCCGTCTGTACCCGCACCGACTGTACGAACATCATCCATGTCGCACCGGCCAGATCCGGCACGTCCTTATAGCTCGGCAGCTCCACACGCAGGTAGGCGTGTCCCTCCGGCATGGCCTCCAGCCCCAAGATCACCTTGTCCCACGCCCGGATCGGATACTGACCGTTCTCCGCGGTGCCCCGCGGGCCGGGATAGACCGCGATCTGCGTGTCCTCCGCCACCGTCCAGTTCTGTCCGTCGGCCGAGGTGGACAGGCGGAAGAACCGCCCGCCGACATCATCGCGCAGCTTGCCCGGCTCGGTCAGGCCGGCGGCGTTCCTGCCCCAGATCATCGAATGGATGTACGCCTCGGCGATCACCTTGCCGCCGGACGCGATGCCGTTGTACGCCGCGAAGGAGTGGCTCGCCTCGGCCGGCCAGTAGGTCGCCAGCACGTTATTGTGTCCGTCCTCGGTCATGTCCGCCCGCTCGAGCTGCCCGATATAATCGTTATCCTTGCCGTAGACGTCGCCGCTCGTCGCATAAGCGCGGCACAGCGCCGTCGCGCCCGCGCCGTCCTCGAACACCGTCTCGTACTTCACCTTGCCGGTGCCGCCGCTCATGCGCAGGTCGCCGAATGCCGTGATCCCGGTCGCGGAGAAGCTCACCTTCAAGTAGCGCGCGCCGACCGGTGTGCTGTCGATCCAGTGGATGATCTTGTCCTGATACGGCAGCCACTCGACATATTCTGCCTTCGTCTGCGCGACCGGCGTCCAGCTGACCCGATCCTCGCTGACGAAGAACGTCGGCATATTCTCCGCCGTCGGCGCACCGTCGGCGATCTGTCCGTGATAGTAATAAGCGCTGAGCGCCACGCGCGCTTCCGGGCGGATCTCCCACGTCAGCTCGTTTTGGAGCGCATAGGTCGCCTCGGCGAAAAACAGCGCCGTATCGCCGTTGCTCATGGCCGCATAGGTCATGCCGTCGCTGTATTTGACGCTGAGCAGATCTTTGCCGCTGCTGCAGTCGTCCACGATATCCATCTGTGCGAAGGTGTCTGCACCGTAGGCCGGCGGCGTTCCTTCGTCGGCCGAGGTCATCGCCGGGGCCGCCGCCGAAAAGAGCAGCAGCAGCGAGAGCAAAAGCATCCCGCACCGTTTGGTCATGGTCTTCATCTCTGTCGATCCCTTCCTTTTTTTCATTTTCGGAAAAGCTGACTGTCACCGGGTACCGCTCTCTTCTCTTTCCGTTCTCCTCCCTTCTGTCCGGCGACCGGCCGTCACCGGCCGCCGCGTTTCTTTTTGATGAACAGATAAATGCCGGCACCGGCCGCCGCAAGCACGACTGCAGCTCCCGCAGCCGCCCACGGGACGGCGCTGCCGTGCGGCTCGGCCTGTGCGGCCGAGGACGTCGGGGGCGATGCGGCCGTCATGTTCGGATCGGCAGACGGTCGTGCCGTGGGCACGGACCCTGCCGCGGTCGTTTCCGGCAGCGTGGCCGACGTTTCCCGGCCTGCAGTCACTTCGCCGCGCGACGGAGCCGGAGCCGTTTGCGGCGGGGCCGTCGTACCCGCCGCAGCGGTCGGTGCCGTTTTTGCCGCGGCCACCGCCCGCTCGGCCGCCGCTAGCCGCGACAGCTGCTCTGCGGTCAGCAGCGCCTTCTGGCGCGCGGTAAAGCTGTCGACGATGAAGCGGATATCCGCCACACGGTCGGCATCGGAAACGTCGGGCTTTTGCGGCAGCCGATCGATCAGCTGCGCCGCCTGCCGCACGATCGCCGGATCGAATTCGGCCGACAGGGCATCAGCGAACACGGCGGCGATCTGCCGGTAGCCTTCATCGGTCAGGTGCACTCCGTCGAACGACCAGGCGCTTTTCCCTGCTGTCGCCGCGTTGATATCGATGACCGGGCAGTCGGTCTCGGCGGCGGCCTGCCGCTGCAGCGGCACGATCTTGCCGGAAACGACGGCATCGGTGATGCCGTCGAGCGTCTCCGTCACGGCCGGGGAGGTCGCGATATAGACCTTCGGCGCGGATGAAAGGCCGCGATACACGCCTATGAGATCTGTCATCTGCGCAACGAACCGGTCGTGATAGGCCTGATAGGCCGGCTTCGCATCGTTCGTCCCCAGCATGACGATCACGGCGTCCGGGCTGCATTGGCGGCTGTCGCGAAAACGGCTCTGCCGGCGATAGCACGGCGCACCGTTGTCGGAGAGCAGCGTCGTCCCCGCCGCCCCGCAATTGACTACCCGATAGCGGTCGCCGAGCAGCGTTTGCAGCACCGCCGGATAACTGCGCGCCGCCGCATTCGTGCTGCCGATGCCTTCGGTCAAGCTGTCGCCCACACAGGCGATCACGATCCGTCCTGCCTCATCCTCCGCTGCGGCCGGCAACGCGGCCGCCGTCAGCAGCAGCGCCGCCGTCAGCAGCAGAGCGCACCAAGTTCTGCCCTTGCTCATGCTCTCACTCCTGTTCTCCCCCGCCGCGCAGAGCGGGGATCCTTTGCCGCAGCGCCGCCGCGAAAAATGCGGCGAGCTGCCGATAGCCCTCGTTGTTCGGATGCACCCCGTCGCACGACCATTCCGGGTGCCGCCGGGTGAACTGCCCGACCTCAAGCAGTACGCAGCCGGTCTCGGCCGCCGCACGCCGCTGCCGATCGGCCAGCTCTCCGCTGACGACGGCATCGGTGATGCCGTCGAGCGGGCGATGCACCGTGGCGCAGGTAGAAACGAACACCTGCGGCCGCGTCGGCAGCGCCTGATAACGGCGGATCATCTCCAC
>JAJXDX010000181.1 GCA_021640185.1 Oscillospiraceae bacterium
GTGTGTGCAGCAGGATGAGGTGGGGAGTACGAAAAGATGGGTGAGCGTTGGCGGTGATGTGGTGCGGTCGGCGAGAGCTAAAAGGAGCAAAGCGACGGCCGGTTTTACTAGCTGCGGTGGAGCAGGATCGGGCGAGGGGATGGACGGATGCAAGCAGGCTGCGGAAGGCTGCGCGGGGCGGATGAAGAGGACAGTGATGATCTGAGCCGAGGGCTGCGCGGAGCGGATGAAGAGGGGCTTGGCGCGGGCGGCAGACAGGTCTGGTGTTGCGCACGAGGCGCGCAATATGGCTGTTGAGTGTTGCGAGGGGCGGCATACGGGAACATCGGCGATTTGCTGAAATGTGGCTGTGAGGGAAAGTGGGACAGGATCACGGGCCGTGCGGCCGGTACGTGGCTCGATGGACAGAAAGTGAAGGGGAGCAGTGAGGTTCGGGGGCGAAGGACCACGAAAGGTCGCAAGGGGAGAGCGACTGATGGTTGTCGGAGAGTGCTGCAAGGGGAGCGCGGAGCGGAGACGACGGCTGCCAGAGAGTGCTGCAAGGGGGAGCGTGGAGCAGGCGGACGGGCTTGAAGGGGAGCAAGCTCGATCGGCTGGTCTGTGTGTGCGGCGGGATAGTGGTGGGGAGCAAAATAGTCGGTAGAGACCGGAACAAGTAGCAAGAGGTTTGTGCCGGAGGGTGCTGCAAGGTTTGCGCCTGAGAGGTGATGAAAGGCTACAGAGAGAAATGGCTGGCGGTTGCTGGATGGTGCTACAGAGGGGAGCACGGAGCGGAGACAGCAAGCGCCGGGGGGCGCTGCGAGGGGAACGCAGAGCGAACGAACAGCTTTGAAGGGGAACGAGGCTGGATCGGTTGATCTGCGGTTCATAGCGGGCGCTGGTTGGAAACATGAATGGCTGGTGAGCAGAAAGAGGAGCACGGTGTGGCCGATGAGGTTTGAAATGTGCGTGGTATTGATCAACTTCGGCGGTTGCAACAGAGCGAGGAGAAGGAACGGAGCGGTAAGCTACAGTCGAGGATGAAAACGAAAAGATGGATCGATCGGCTGTGGCGGTGTGAAAAAGCGAGAGCGGCTGGCCGGGTGGTAAGGCTGGTAACGAAAGCGCATAGCGACAGGGGCTGGGAGTTTTGCGGGCGCGGAGATACGGCCGGATAAGGAAAAACTCAGGGCATAACGTATGGTCAAGGGACTTGGCGACAGGGGCTGTGCAGTTTTACGAGGGCGAAGATGAGGCCGGACAAGGTAAAACTAACGTATGGTCAAGGGAGTTGGCGGTGGATGAGCGTATTCCTGCTGAGCACGAAATGCTCGGTAAAACCATGCCCATCGACGGTATACGATGCGCATGATCTGCGCGTACGTTTGCCTCGGCCGCTGTTATGCCTTTCCGTCACAGAATGTCCGTCGCCTATATATTTCGGTGTGAACACGATGCGATATTGCAATTGTGTGTCGTATGTGCTAAACTAATGTTGTCATCCGTTTTTTGGATGATCTCCTTTTGATGTTTTTCTTGCCGTTGCCAGACCGCAAGTTGGCATCAAAAGGAGTTTTTGTCATTTCAATAGGGCTGACTTTTCTGCCCCCGGCTGTGGTGGGGCACCGGGCAAAAGCGGCGGGAGCGGGGGCGATGGCGCTCCGGTTTCCGCCGCTTTTTTGGATGCGGAAAATGTCGGGCCTGTCGGTGAGGGCTCGGTAAAAGTTCTACGTTAAGTATCAGGTGTCGGGCGAAGTGCGTTAGAAGTGGAAGGCTTGATAAAATGTCAGCCAAAAGCAACGCATGGATCGCTCGTTTTTGGGCTGTGGGGCGGAAAAGGCAAGGGAAATAAAGTGCGGTGTCCTCGGGCTTGCCGGTGACAGGTCTTTATGGGGCTTAGTTGGATCCTCGGCTTTGTCGGAGTTCTTGAGCGGGGGTGTCCCGGCTGTGGCGGGGCGCCGGACAAAAGCGGCGGGAGCCGGGGCGATGATGCTCCGGTCCCCGTTGTTTTTTTGTGCGCCTCGCAATGCCGGTCGATCATTATCCGAACGGACATAGACGGAGAAAAGTATCTTGCCGCGATCGTGATCTGGCAGTAGAAAATCGCAAAGATCCGTGGTATAATGTCAGTTGCTCGGCACGAACGAGGAAGATCGGTGCCGAAAAACGGCATACGGCCGGTGCGGCCGGATATTTTGGCGTGAACAGGCCGGGCGAAGCACAAAACGTCCGGCGCGGATCGACGAATATGCGGCGGCCGGTTTTCGGAGGTCTATCGATATGGCAAGGACTTTGCATGGCAGGAGCGCGGCGGGCGAGATTCGGATGACCGACGGCTCTTTATGGAAGAATATGTTCCGTTTCAGTATCCCGCTGATGCTGTCCCAGCTGCTGCAGGTGCTGTTCAATATGGCGGACGTGGCGGTCGTCGGCAAATTCTCCAGCGCGGAGGCGCTGGGGGCGGTCGGCTCGACCGCGATTTTGGTGACGCTGTTCACCGGCTTTTTGATCGGCATGGGGAGCGCCGTTAACGTCCGTGTTGCGCAGCACCTCGGCGCGCGGGACGAGGCGAGGACCGCCGCATCCATCCGCACCTCGTTCGTGCTCTGCTTGGCGACGGGCTGCATCATCATGGTGCTTTGTTTCCTCTCCGCCCGCTTTATGCTGGAGCTGCTGGGCACGAAGGACGACCTGATCGAGGGCGCCGTGCTCTATTTCCGGATCTATGCGCTGGGGATGCCGGCGCTGGGGATCTTCAACTTCGGCAACGGCGTGCTCAGCGCGAACGGGGACACGAAGCGCCCGCTCGTTTACCTGACGATCGCCGGTGTGCTGAATGTGATCTTCAACCTGTTTTTCGTCATCGTCTGCGGCATGGCGGAGGACGGCGTAGCGCTGGCCAGCATCATCACGCAATATGTATCGGCGGTGCTGATCCTGATCCATATGGGGCGGCAGGACGATCATTGTGCTTTCCGTTTTCGCGATCTGAAAAACGGGATAGACCGGGCGGAAGAAAAGCGCATTTTGGGGCTGGGGATCCCGGCGGGGCTGCAGAACGCCATCTTTGCCATTGCGAACCTGTTTATCCAAGGGGCGGTCAATTCGTTTAGTTCCGTCATGGTGGAGGGCAACTCCGCCGCGGCCAACGCCGATGCCGTCATCTACAATGTGATGGCGGCGTTCTACACCGCTTGTTCGACCTTCATGGGGCAGAACCTCGGTGCCGCCAAGCGCGACCGGGTGCTGAAAAGCTACTTCGTCGGCCTTGCCTATTCGTTTGCGGCGGGCGCAGTGCTCGGCGCGGCGTTGTTTTTATTCGGCAGGGAGTTTTTGTCCCTGTTCGCCAATGATGAGGCGGTGATCGCGGCGGGGCTTGAGCGCACACGGATCATGGCGTTTTCCTACGCCTTCAGCGCCTTTATGGACTGCACGATCGCGGCCTGCCGCGGCATCGGGAAAAGCTTCGTGCCGACCGTCATCGTGATCATTGGCTCCTGCGTGTTCCGGGTGGCGTGGATCTATACCGTGTTCGCGCATTTCCGCACGATCCCGTCGCTGTATCTGCTGTACATTTTTTCGTGGGTCATCACGGCGGTCGCGGAGATCGTGTACTTTGCCGTCAGCTATAAAAAACTGGACACAGCGGTCGCGTGCCCGCTGGCGGATAAATAAGGGCGGCGGCGTGAAAAAACGAGGAACGACAAGGAGGAGCGATATGCCGAGTTATCGAAAGATCGAGGCTGCCGACGATGAGCGGATCGCCGAGATCATTCGGGCGAATTTGGAGAAACTGGGGCTGGCCGTTCCCGGAACGGCCTATTTTGACCCGGAACTTGACCACCTGAGCGCCTATGATCAGGCCGATCCGGCGAGGCGTGCCTACTTCGTCGCGCCGGACGAGGACGGGCAGGTGGTCGGCGGTGTCGGCATCGCCGAATTTGCGGGGATAGAGAACTGCGCGGAGCTGCAAAAGCTGTATCCGGAGGACCGCGCCAAGGGCAGGGATGCGAGAAAAAACTGATGCGGATCGCCGAGGATCAGGCGAGAGCCGCCGGGTACGAAAACCTATACCTTGAAATGCACACGAGTTTGACGGCGGCACTGCGGCTGTATGACAACATGGGCTATCAGCGCATCGAAAAGCCGTGCTCGACCCCGCACGGCACGATGGATCGCTTTTATCTGAAAAGACTGTGAGGAAAGGCCGTGAGGCAATGACAGATCTGATCGAGATCAGGCCGATCGACGCCGGGCACAAGGCGGATATCAACATCCCGAACGAGCCGTTTTTGCTGTTTGGCAGGATCGTTCCGACCTATGACGGCAGGGAATGGCATATACGCTTTGCCGCTTTGCGCCCGAGGACGTTAGAGAGATGTGTTTTCCGGACGAAAACTACGACTACGATCGGATGAACGACAGCATTTTTCTTGGGGCATATGACGGCGAAAAATGCGTTGGGCTGGCGATCCTTCAGCCGGGCTTTTTTCGGTATATGTATCTATACGACCTGAAGGTGAACAGAGCATACCGCGGGCGGCATATCGGACAGATGCTGATCCGAAAAGCGCAGGAGATCGCCGTGCAGCACGGCTATCGCGGACTGTACACGCAGGGACAGGACGATGATCCGGCCGCCTGTCTGTTCTATCTGCATTCCGGCTTTGCGATCGGCGGGCTGGACACGAACGTCTATCGCCACACGAAGCAGGAGGGCAAGGCGGACATCCTGTTTTACGCCGAGGCGGACGGGCAGGAGCGATAGGAGGCCCAATGGACAGAACGTTCCAAAAATTTTTGCGCAGCGGCATCGACCTGTCGCCTTTGGGCGTGGAGCGCTGCGAGGAGAATACCCCGTACTTTTGCACGCCCAAAGGGGCGTCCATCTTCGGCTGGGCGGGCGTGGACGGCATCCACTTCTGCTTTGCCCGGGGCTTTGGCGGCACGGTGTTCGCCGTCAGCCCGATGAACGGCGCCCCGGACTTCGTCCATCCGCTGGCAAGCAGCTTTGCCGATTTTTTGCGGCTGCTGCTTGCCTGCGGCGATGCGGCGGCCTTGGAGCAGGCGTGGATGTGGGACGATGGGCAGTTTACCGC